>JAHJUA010000063.1 GCA_018829425.1 Nanobdellota archaeon
AAAAACTTTTTCCACCAAGAAATTGCTATTTCGATAGGATTATTATTTTCATCCATAATTTCATATTTTATGATTGGCTTTTCCTTCAGAACGGGCGCTTGGCGCGCAAGCTCTCTATTAAATTCTTCAATGGCTTTCTCAACAGAAGTTCTTGAATATCCTTGGCCGACGAGCGCCCATCGGAGAGACTCCATAGTGTAACCTTTTTTTACGTTCCTTCCTATGTAATCAACGAGCTTTTGCATATATTCTTCTTCACGCATAAGAAAAAGAAAGTCCAGAAGTTTAAAAATATAGTTATAAAATTTTAGCACAAAGAAAATAAAAGTTTGCGGCGCTGTGCGCCGATTAATAAAAAATAATAAAGTAAAATCGAGCGAATTATATAATAATTTCAGTTGTGGTTCTTAACATTAACAATTTTATAACGGAAAAACGTCTCGAACACCGACGGGCGCGGTTTTGGGGTTAGTATCAATCTCTGAGCAAAGCAGAGCGAAATCAGTCGAGCATTATCTAATTGTTATCGGCTTCGTCGTTTTGTAATATTTAATCGCATTCTTCAATCTAGCGCGAGATTCAGCATGGATTGTAAGGAGTTTCTGACCCTTCTTTATTTTATCTTTCAGATGGACATGAAGATAAACTCCAGAGAATTTGTCGAGGGGGCAACCTGCGGCTCGTGCTAGAGAATTAATTTCTTTGTTGTTTATCTCAGACACTTTTCCTGATTTTTTTGCAAGGATATCATGAGTAAAACTTTTTCCCTTGAGTCTGTTTAAGTTTCCTTCCTGGGCTTTTATTATTTCTTCAAACTTTTTTAATGCTTTTCCAGAATAAAGAATCTGTTTTGCTAATTCAAAACCTTTGCCTTTTTTTGCTTTTCCAGTCATCTCTAAAATTTCCCCCGACAAAAGAAGAGATTTTTTCTCAAGGTCCTGCGGGCCCTGTTCTTTAGGATTAAGTATTTTTATCACGTCAATTAGTTCTAATGCAGGACCAATTCCGTTTCCTATAGGCTGACTCCCGTCGGTTAGAACGCATTTAAGTTTCTTTTTGAAATATTTTCCAAGATATTCAAATTTTCTTTTTAAGTTTAAGGCTTCCTTCTTGTTCACTTTTGCATTTTTTCCATAAGGAATATCTATCAAGATGTATTTACTCCCGGCTGCAAGTTTTTTCGACATGATGGATGCAATAAGTTGTGGTGGGGGATCTATCTTTAGAGATTTTTCAATTTGGATTATTTTTGAATCAGCAGGAACGAAGCCCATTGAGCCCCCCCAAACCATGCACGCGCCAACCTTACGGACTATCTTTTTTAATTCCCGAACTCCATAATCAACTCTTGCAATTGTTTCTATAACATCTGCAGTTCCTGCGGCGCTTGTGATTGCTCTTGAGGAACTTTTTGGGAAAGTAAGTTCAGCGGCGGCGCAGATTGAAACAACAAGGGGCGTCGTTCGGTTCCCAGGAATTCCTCCTATTGAATGTTTGTCGACAACAAATTTATTCCTAAAAGACATTTGATAGCCAGTTTTTTGAATCTCCTTAATAAGATAAATGGTCTCTTTCATATTCATCCCGTATTTGTCCATCGAAGAAATGAAAAGCGCAATCTCAGAATCAGAGAGGGAATTATTCATAACATCATGAATTATGGAATGGATCTCCTTTTCTGAAAGAACTTTGTTATTCATCTTTTTCTTGATGAAATCCATGCTCTTAGGAGGATTCATCATATTCACTTCAACTTTCTCTCCGATTCTGAGCCCCAGTTCTTTCTTTAACTCCGACGAGACAGCGATTTCTTTTTTACCGACGAGACCTTTTATTACATCAATAACCGCAGAAACCTCTTTTGGTCTTCGTGTGAGAGTTTTTATGCTCACCATATCTTTAGGGTGAAGGCCCATTTTAGAAGCAGTTTTCTCCTCGAGCATAGCCACAGGCAGACCCGCGGACCACCTCAAAAGTTTTATTTTTAATTCCATTCAGACCCCTTTTAATGAAAAATTATTTGACTCCAGGGTTTTCCTGAGTGACTATCCCTGATTTTCCTTTACCTCTGTACAACTCTATTATTATGAAAAGATACGATATGATTAAAGGACCTAAAATAAGTCCGAGTATCCCGAAGAAGAACAACCCTCCAACCATGGAAGTGAAGAGTATCCCTGTGTTTATGTTCGTTCTTCTTGAAACAATCATTGGCCTCAGTATGTTATCTACGTTTGAAGAAATAAGACCAAAGATGATTATTCCCCATGCAGAAAAGAAACTTCCCGTCGAGAATAAATAAACTGCAATAGGTATCCACACGAGAGAAGTTCCTATAATTGGCAGAATTCCGAGAATAACGGCAAGAATAGTCAAGAACAATGGATTTGGTACTTTGAAAATAAAGAAGCTTATTCCTATCACAACACCCTGAAGTATACCGACGATAAATTGCCCGTAAAGAATAGAGGAGGTAATTCCTTTGGTTTGTTCAAATAATTTTTTTTCAATCTCCTTAGAGAAAGGTAATAGGCTTTTCACATATTCGACGACCATTT
>JAHJUA010000064.1 GCA_018829425.1 Nanobdellota archaeon
CCTACGAAGACAAAACAAATTCTGACAGAATACGGCAAAACAGATTTGGGAACCGACGAGATAATGCCGGAAATTAAAAAATACGTTGCTGGCAAAAATTACTGCATCCTTGTATTTTTTAATAAAGTAGAGAAAGTAAAACCCTTTAACATTGATAAAACCGGGTTCGGAACAATGTCTGCCTGGATAACAGTTGATAATATCAACAAGCTCAAAGAGCCAAAAAACTGAAAACCTAAGTTTTAAGAAAGATAAATAGAACAGAAGAAATCATTGTTACCAAACTCGCTTGACTTCGTAGATGGTAGAATACATTTTGTGATATTTTACAAAAGAATAATCAGGAGATTTTTGCAATATTTTAGACAGAGATATTTTAAGATAAGGCAATTCAGAAATAATTTTTCAGTTGAAAAAGACTTCAAAATTTCAATTAAAGAAGGGCAAGTGTTAGAATTAGAATTGAAAGGTCGTAAAACCTCAATAACTAATTCTAACCTTTATGCCCCTCAACTCCATAATAATGCCCTACAAGCAAAATTGCAAAGTGGAAGGAGAAATAATCACTCGTTTCAAGATTGCTAAATTGTATTTTGCTGAAAAGAAGAAGCAACGAGAAATAGCAGAACATATTCAATGTCATCACAACACAGTCAATAACATTATCAGAGAGTGCAAATTATTTGGTTCTGAAGAGGTCTCCTACTACCTCCGAGGTGAGAAAAGGCTCTCAGGGAGCCAATTAGAGCTCTTCAATTTCCTTAAATCGGACTCCAGAAGGCCAAAATCCAATAAGCGGTGTCTCGCAGAGGCAGCAGAAGACCTGATTTTAGAAAAGCATAACGAGCTGAATTATGGCCCAAGAAGAATGTTCAAGCATTTAGGAAGACAGGGTTATGACACTCAGAATACATACACACGAGCCAAAATCAAAGGTGTCTACAAAAGAAATAATCTACAGATTAAGAAAGTCAGAACAGTTAATGGAAACAGAAGGCCCTTATACAACTATGAACAGCTCGGAGCTTTTGAAGAACTGCAATATGATACCAAAGAAATACCTGATCAAAAGTCCCTACCAGAAGACATTTACCAAAAGTTTAAATATTCAAAAGAGCTTCCTAAATATCAATGGACTATTACTGATGCTAAAACAAAGATAAGATTCTTGGCTTGGTCGTATACTCTAAATAGTTCCTTTGGATTCTGGTTTTTAGAGTTTGTTGTCTGTTGGTTAAGAGCTCACAATATCAGGGTAAGAATACACACTCAAATAGACGGCGGCTTGGAATTCTGCTCTGGGTCTAAAAGAAAACTGCAAATCTGGAATGATAAATTAGCCAAATACAATGTAGAAGTTTACGACACAGAAGGCATTAAATGGAAGCAGAACCTAATTGAAAGAGGTCATAGGACAGATGATGAAGAATTCTATTGTCCCAGAGGAGAATTCATTGACACCAAATCTGATTTTTTGGTTGAAGGACAGCATTGGATTATTTATCAAAATCATCGCTCAAATGACGGCATTGGCTTAAACGGCTTGTCGCCAAAGGAAAAATTAGACCAGTTAGGGTTCTATAACGCTGAAGATATTTGCAACTTCCCCTGTCTCATTTTAGAAGATTTCTTTAATCCTTTTCAATTATTTTTTAATGTCCAAAAATCACAAAATGTATTGACACCTTACCAACAGACAAGCATTCTTCCTTCTATATCACCTGCTTTAACAATTTCCTTCCTCATCTTAAAAATATCACAAGGAAGACTAGACACTCCTTCAAGCTCAAGATAACCTTTTAGCCGATACTTGATTCTATCGGTCAAGTTAAACTCACTTATAACTGCCCGACCGATCTCTTTCTCATTTTTATCTTTCAGTATCACCTGTATGCCTGGCTTTATGGGCTTAAAATCTCTGAATGGAGGAGATTCTGCTTTAATCCATATGCCATTTTTTCTCTGGTGCTCGTAACCCCTAACTATCCTTGTCTGTCCTACCTCACATTCTATATTTTCCTCTACACCGTCTTCTACAAGCCGCACTTCAACTGAAGCAATTGCTTTGGGGTCCGATGTGTTTATCTCAGTTTTAAGAAATAAACACTCAACAACAATA
>JAHJUA010000065.1 GCA_018829425.1 Nanobdellota archaeon
ATTTTAAAGTTGCGTCGCTGCGCTCCATGATTAAAATTAAAGATAATCCCAACAGCGGGGTAAATATTAACTGTTGAATTTTGAGTTATTATCTCTGTCAATCGGCGCGTTAGCGCCGTAAGTTCTTTAGTTAACCAGCGAGCGCAGTGAGCCAACATATATCTTTTGGTATACAAATTTATTTAAACTTCTCAAGTCAATAATTAAAATGGGAAAACCGAGAACACCTTCGGGAAAAGAAATTGATACTTCTGAATTTTTTAATCAAGATAATTATCGCGGGAGAATATCTGAAGTAAAATTAAGGGGGTCCCCAAGGGTGTATTTCTCTCTTGATGGAGCTCTTTCCGATTATTCTGAAAGGAATGGGAGAGGACACTCAAACTGCCTTGAGATTTTAAATTTGGTCGAAGGCGGTTCGGATGATAATGAACTTGCTCCGGTGGTTCTGATATCGGAGGTAAATGACCCTCTTTATCCAGTTGTAAGGACTGAATGTGTGCGGGGGGTAATAATTCCCGTTCATCATGAATCAGGACAGCAGCAATTTCACCTTTATGAAGAAGGTCAGTTCAGATTCAACCTTTAGAAATCAATCCCCCCTAGCCCGTCTTTTCATCTTGATAGCACACCGTCGCTGAATAAGCTTTTTCAACTTCGCATTCCACCTTCCAACATCAAAAAATTTTCCAAGACGGCTCTTTGCCGGAATTTTCCTTATATGCTTTTTGTCCGTCGGATTTCTCATTCCGTCCCTATAATCCTGCCAGTCATCCCAAAATTCCTGCGGCTCAAGCCCCTCATCAATTAATTCCGAATATTTCCCCTTTCCCGAAAATCTGGGAGTTACTCTACCGCTATGCCTCCGGCTTTTTTGCGTTATTTTTAATCCCGACACCAATGTTCCAATGAAGAATTATTTTTATTTTTGTGTTTTAACTCAAAGATTAAGAAAAACTAACGCCCACAGGAAGATTAATTTTTATCTTCTTAACTCCTTTAAAGCCGCCCCTCTTTAGAAAATTAAAAACCTTATAACCTTTCAGTTCGTTAGTTTTTTCATCACGACCCTCAAAAACATCACCATCAATTTCTTCAAAGTCACACGGCGCCGGCTCGCCTATGAAAATTTCCAAAATATCTGTTTCATCATCATAATTCAATTCTATATTTTTAGTCATTTTCTTTTGATATTCCTTACCTTAAAAGATGTCATAACAAAGCCGTCGCCGTTTAAATATTTAACTGCAATGAGAAGATACTTTTTCTCTACTTTCAAATATTTATAATAATTTGCTTTTGAATCATCAAACTTGTTAGGGACAACTGCATCAGGATTAATAATTGCCATCCTAACTTCTTCCAGATAGTTAACCATGTAAGGATGAAGATTCGCAGGCGAGGTGATGTGCGCCCATCGCTCTTTTGTTAATCTTATTTTTCTCCCCATTTTATCCGTTAATTCAAAAATTATCATTTTTAATAGTCAATCTTAATCAGCTTTTTTCTTACCCCTTATTTTATATGAAATTTCAGCATCTCTTAAAATGGAAGTATCAACTTCTTGAATAAACATTCCTTCTTTGTTATGGCTAAATTTTTTTATCGCTCCCTTGAAAGGCACTGTTATTTGTGAGTGTCCAAGCAAGTTCTTTTTCAAATATTTTCCAGAAGCATTGCAAAAAACAAGCGCGATTTCTTCTTCAAAGGCTCTCTCAACACATAAGGAGTCAATAAGTTTCACCTCAGAATTTTTATCGTACTTAATTCCCTTGCCTGCATCTTCATAACACCAATATGTGGGACAGATAACTATCTGGACTCCTTTATTTACCATTCTGTTGAAAATCTCAGGGAACATTAAATCCCAACAGATAATCAAACCAACTTTTCCATATTTAGTTTTGAAAACAGAAACGTTGCGACCAGGTTTCATTTTTTCCTTCTCGGTAAGCCATAAATGAATCTTTCGGTATTTGGATAATATTTTCCCTTTGGAATTAATGTAATAAGCAGTATTGTAAATTTTAGAACCCTCTTTTTGGATGAATGAACCTGGAACAATATCAATTCTATATTTTTTCGCAAGTTCCTTAAAACAATTCAAATTTTTTTTAGAACTCCGAAATTCTATCTTGTCTGGCGTCGCGCGCGAAACAAAATCTTCTGGAAAAACAATTAAATCTGCTTTTAGAACAGCAGCCTTTTTTATGAATTTTTCAGCTCTCTTTATGTTCTCCTCTTCAGAAGATTTTTTGGCCTCAAATTGAACAACCGCAATCTTAACTTTCACAGACAGAAATATGCAAACTCATTTATTAATTTAACTCTAACCAACTATCCCGCTAATAAACTTCCCTGCGGAGAAAGCAAGCAACGCCGCGCCGCCACCAATTAAAAATGTTTGAATAGCAGATTTAATTCTGTGCTTTTCAGTCACAACTCCTTTCAACCAACCTATAACGAGAAGTGATAATCCCGTAAGAACAAATGCCCCCTTGAACTGATTTGCGATGAGCCAAGAATTTTTTGTCACAGCTGCAACTACAAAAGAAATAAGTGGAATAAAACCTACAGAGAAAAATGAGATGAACGTCGCGAACGCAGTTTTCCTTTCATCTTTTTCAGGAGTCTTCAACATTTCATTCCGCGATTTAGTTGACATGTAATTCGCAACACTCATGGAAAATCCATCTGCAAAAAGATTAGCGAATCCAAGAATGAGAACTATTGAAGAATTCAACGAAGCCCCGATAACACCCGCAACAACCGCGAAAGTCGTAATCGAGCCATCC
>JAHJUA010000007.1 GCA_018829425.1 Nanobdellota archaeon
CTTAATGGAAAGAGAATTGATATTGGTTACATCGATAGAACATTATCATTTTTCAAGAAGGGAGATCTTTCGCCTAGGTCAAAAGGTTTCATAAGAAGTCCATTCATAAAAGGATTGAGGCCTGATGAGTTTTTCTTCGGAGCAATGACTGGAAGAGCGACGCTGATGGATACTGCTTTGCGAACTCCACGTTCTGGATATCTTTACAGAAGACTTGCGAACGCGCTTCAAGATTTGAGAAGAGAATACGATGGAACAGTTAGAGACAGCAACAATAACATAATCCAATTTGTGTATGGCGACGACGGAAAAGATGTTTCAAGGTTGCACCTAAACAAAGATGTCGAGGCAGGAGAGGCAATCGGAGTCATAACATCACAAAGCTTTGGAGAACCTTCAACTCAAATGGTTTTGAGAACATTCCACTTCGCTGGTGTTACAGAAATGCAGGTTACACAGGGTCTTCCAAGACTTATCGAAGTTTTTGACGCGAGAAAGAAACCTTCTTCACCTAAGATGGAGATATACTTGAAAAAAGAATTCAACAATGAGAAAGATTCTACAATAGTTGCAGAGAAGATAAGAGAAGTTACTGTGAATGACATCGCCTCCGAAATTGATTTAGATTTCAGTAACAAGAAAATAGATATAAAAATTGATAGGGAAGGATTAAGACAAAGCCATATGACTCTCAAAAAAGTTGTTGAGAGACTTAATGAACTGGGATTTAAAGCAAAAGAAAAATCTGACTCCATAACAATAAACACTGAAGAGGAAAGTTTCAAGGGAGTTTACCAAGTCAAAGAAAAAGCTAAGAAAGCTATAATTTCTGGAATAAAGGGCATAAAGCAAGTTATTATTGTCAAAGTCGGAAGCGATTTTGTTGTGATGACTTTGGGAACTAGTTTGAAGAAGATCCTTGAGATGAAGGAAATTAATCCTGAGAAACTTGTTTCGAACGATCTTCATGAAGTTGCGGGCGTGTTTGGTATTGAGGCGGCGCGGCAGTTAATCATCAATGAAATTCAGGACGTGCTTAACAGTCAAGGTTTGAATATTGATAAGAGACATCTGAAACTTATCTCTGACGCAATGACCAACACTGGAGAAGTTAAAGGAGTTACAAGAATTGGGATTATCGCGCAGAAATCATCCATACTTGCGCGTGCGACTTTCGAAACGCCGGTCAAGCAGTTCGTTAACGCGACAGTAAAAGGAAACAAAGATTATCTTACCAGCGTCGTTGAAAATGTTATCTTGAATCAGCCGGTTCCAGTTGGAACAGGACTTCCTGGACTTCTGGTTAAAGTTATCGGTCCGCTTGTGAAAAAAGATTCTGAGAAAAAAACTGCGAAGACAAAGGTTGTTGAAGAAGTTAATAAATAATTGGGAAATGAGGAGTCTAAAAGCAGAATTTAAATAAGTGTTTTTTCTAAATAATTTATGAATAAAGAAACGGCAAAATATTTATATATCCCGCAGTTATTCTTAATGCATGGAAATGATAAAAATCCCAAAAGATGAGTATGAAAGATTAAAAATACAGGCGGACATAGATCTAGAATTGTTACAGCAGTTAGTTAGGAGTCTAAAGGATATTAAACAAGGCAGAGTAATCAGGACAAAATAATTCTCTGCAATTATTCACCTTGCAAATTATCTTTTTCAATTAATCTTTCTATTTCTTCTCTGAAAAATTCAAGGAAAAGCCTTATCGTATTAATCGTTTTTTGTTGGTCCTTTTTGCTGCTTATTGCAACTATGTAAACTGCCTGCAAATCTTCGTAAACCAAATAATAAATTCTGTGGTTCTCAAATCTTGATTCTCGGAACCATCTCGTTCCTAACGGATTTCCGTATTCCGGATTGAACATTAACCTGTCTTCAATTTTATCTACTCTGTCCTGAATATTTTTATCATATTTTAGAATTTCTTCTTGAAAACTAACAGAACGAAACACCTTGTATTTTTTCATTAGAAAAAATAGTCAATTGAATATTAAAAATTCTCTCTTTCTAAAAATAAAATAGCAATAGATTTATAAAACAGATATATCTTAGGAATTTTATTAGGAAGAGGGAATAATTTTTACATATGGCTAACACAATTGATATGCAGGAAATGCGTTATCTAAATTTATTTGAGAACATAACAAAAGTGAGAACTCATTTTTGTTTTAAGTACAATGAGGCGATAGTTTTTTGCGTTCCGAGACATCTTGTGTTGCGGTCAGTTGGAGAAAATGGAAGGAACATAAAACAGTTGAGTGAAATTTTGGGGAGAAGAATAAAAGTGGTCGCGGCGCCGAACGGGATTGAAGATGCAGGATCTTTTATCAAGTCTGTAACAAATCCTGTAACATTCAGAAACTTGGAAGTTAAAGATAACGAGATTATAGTTGCTGGAGGAAATAATAAGGCGGCGCTGATTGGAAGAAACAAAAGGCGGTTTTTGGAAATGCAAAAAATTGTTAAAGATTTCTTTAAGAAAGAGTTCAGGATTATCTGATAATAAAGTTTATAAGTTCACTAATTCTGATGCTTGTATGTCCTTAAAATTTCCCTTTTTTCGTGATTCGAAGAAGATAAGCCTTGATGCAAGTGTGTCTGGGCAATTTGTTAGAGTTCTCTGATTATTATTATTCTCATTTAAAATATGAAGTGAATCCTTCTTGTAGAGATAGTACAACTAGAGATTCTATCGATCAACTTGAAACAATAGTTTGCCAAGAATGGCATTTTGATTTTGAAGGAGTTTTTGCAAAAGCTTTTACAATTCAGGGATTTCCTAATTTTTATTATGTAGATCAAAAAGTTGTGGATGAATACCATCTGGGGCTTGAAAACCTTATCCAAATTTATAATGGAAGAAAAAAATCTTTTTTTGGAAATTCGGCCCAAATAGATGTTAATTGGTTTGGTTTTACAGGGTCTTAAGATTCTGTCTTTTCTCTTGGCCAATTAGGTATTAAATAGTTTTTTGAAAATATGCTCGTTTTCCTCTCGC
>JAHJUA010000066.1 GCA_018829425.1 Nanobdellota archaeon
TGCTACTCCAGCGTTGAACAATATTATGAATTTAAGACGCTTTTTGTAAATGACTATCAGGGCATATGTCAATGCTATTCCAATCCAAAAATGCCCAAAATATCCAAAGCTAGGAATTTTTTGATATAGCCCGAATATTCTAGCAAAAATTTCTGCGAGTAAAACTGGCGATCCTACAAGAATTACATATTTCCATTTTTTTCCATTTTCTATGATAAGCGCTTGAGCAAGAAAAAACGCAAGGAGGCTGACTTCTGCAGCAACTACAACACGGTTAGAACGAGATAGAAAATTATACAGTTCTAAGGCGGGTGCAGTCAATCCAATAATTATTCCAAATATAATCACTCCTGTTGTTAATCTTTTAAGTCCAACGTCTTTTAATTTCATATATAGAAAACATAATTTTAATATATAAACAATACTCTTTCAAAAAGTTCTTAAATAAGCATTCATTGTAACAAGAATGGATTGGTACAATTATCTCATCTACGCCACAGTTATAATTGGACTTTTTACTATGATTTTTGGAGTTCAGAATATAAAATATTTCAAGCGCGGACTTATCCTTATTATATCTGCGCTCATAATAAAAATGTTCATCTGGATTTTATTAACTTGATTTTAAAACAATCTGTTCAGTCTTATTCTCTTTGCGCATTGACTAACAACTGAGCTCTTCCTGCTATTCTCCAATATGTCCCTGCATCTCGCGATACCAAAGAATCAACTAAAACAAAATCTGCTCCCCTTTCTTTCATAATTTTATCCAATCCTCCAGTTGTAAGATTTAAATTTCTTATTGCTACTTCTTCCCTTGATAATCCACTATTTTCAGGATGTCCATACCCCACAATTCCAAAGCTCATACAATCCAGAAAATTCCCAAAATCAAAATCAAGCCCATAAGGAACTACATTTGCCGCATGAATTTTCCTTTGAGAGGGCACCAACGTTTTACTTTCAGAATCTTTTTCCGCAAAGGAGTACCTTCTATCAGTTCCCATCAAAAGAATTCTACTTTCCATTAATACTACAATATCAAAATTACTTTATAATAATTTATGTAGTCAAACAATTACTTTGAAATCAATAATCAAATAATTGATGTTAATCCCGCTTTGTCCTGACTCTGCTGTAATCGATTTGCTAATTCAACGAAATCTCCAGCGGTGGCATCTTCCGCCTCTTGAGCTTTTAAACGCGCAACCATTTTTGTCCCTTCGTTAAAATTAGAGTCATAATAATTTCTTCTTTCTAACTGAATCACACTAAGCGCCTCATTTTTCATTTTTGACCCATGATATTCTTTACTCATCTTTAATAGTCAGGCATATCTTCTCTTGCTTTAGGTTCAGCGCTTTCAGAACTCTCGTTTGCACCATCAGAACTTTCCTCTGGACTAGCGTCTGCTTTCAAATCTTCTTCCGAAATAGAATTAATCATTTCTTTAAACTCTTGAAAACTTGCGGCAGGAATTCTCAGACCTTTCTTTGTCGGTCCGGTGTATTTTTCACTTGTTGTAAACTCGCGAATGTCAACTCCTACCCGCCCGTTATATTCCCTAACACCGACGACAATATCAGTCGTAGTTCCCTGAAATTCGCCCTTGTTTATCTTGCCAATATCCTTATCCATAAATTCTAAAAGAGGAAAGGTTATTTAAGTTTTGTTGTGAACAAATGAGTAGCCCGCATGGCACAATGGTACTGCATCCGCCTCGAAAGCAGAAGGACCAAGTTCCTTCCGCACCATCTCCTTCTGGAGAACCAAGGGAGCGGAGCCTTTACAGGCATCCAGGTTCGATTCCTGGTGCGGGCGTCCAGGAATCCTAATTCAGAGGGGGTGACTTGTTAGGGGGATACTTTCCCCATACGAGATTCCTGGTGCGGGCGTTATGAATCATACAGAACATACTCCTGGGAGCATATTCGCAAGATTGGAGGGTGGCGAAGAAAGAGTAACTCGTTTTGGAACCCCTGATCAAAATTTAGAAATTGAAGAGCGGGTTAGAGATATTATGATTAATTTATCCCCCCACTTTGGAGTTGGAGAGATAGGGCAGTTTCCTTTTCCATCAATCATGTTGGGTCCAAAAGGTTCATATTATCCCGCTTATAATTTAATATTCCTTCCTTTTGGGCCGATAAATTTAGAACCCGTAATTGCTCATGAAGCATCTCATTGGTTTCATGAACATCTTGGATATAGAACTATGGCTCGGATAGGCAGAAGAGATATTCCTTCAGAGTTTACTGCAATATGGGGGGAGATGATTTCCATCACAGGACAAACCTCATATGATAGAGTTCAAGTAACTCAGGAAACAACTCTAAGAGATTTTTCAAGAATGCCACGAGGGGAAATCTCAAGGCTATTCCCAAATTTATCTGAAAATTATAAACGATTAGTAAGCTTAAACAAAGAGAAGGTATTCTAAAAAACTCTTAGGACTGATTAGCCCCTTCAAATAATTTTTAAACCGCATTCCATTCTTTAGTTTATGAAAAAGAGTGTGAAAAAGATTCTTAACTCATTTGGATTTGTGGCAATGCTCTACTTTTTTGTTTTCTCCCTTACATTGATTAAAGTTTCCTCACAATCCTTGGGAAGCGGATTCCTCTCTTTAACTAAAGACAGCATCGGAGCAATAAACGCATTCGGATTTGGTTGGCTCGCCACTCTGATAACTCAATCCTCAGGAGCAGCAGCCGCGACGCTCATTGCTTTTGGACTCGCAGGTTTCATCGGGCCAGTTGTTTTAATTTACATGATGATTGGAACGCGAATCGGAACTTCCGTAACTGCGTTGTTCGTTGCTTTTTTAGTTCACGCAAAAAGACGAGACTTTAGGCACGGTTTTGAAGTTGGCCTCGCGAATCTGGTTTATGCTTTCCCTATCGCAATCGCAATGTTCCTTCTTGAATTTTTCACAGGATTCTTTTCGAAAGCAGGCAATCATTTTGTTGTCTTCGGTCTACCAACCGTTGACTTCGTGGACATGATTACTCTTCCTTTAATCAACTTTCTTTCTTTCATTCCAAATCACCTAAACCTCATCTTAGGTTTGTTCATTCTTATTGGAAGTTTAAAGTATCTGCCAAAATTTATGATTAACATTTGGGGCGAGGCTTATCTCAAACAGAAGATAAACAAATTCTTGAACAAAAAATGGAAATCGTTCTGGTTCGGGTTTGGAATTACTGCTCTCTTGATGTCCACCAGCATCACGATAACCTTCCTTATCCCCTTGGTCGTCACAAGAATTACTAATCTAAGAAAGGTTATTCCATATATGATTGGCGCAAATCTCGGAGGAGTTTCTGAACTAATGATCGGAGGGCTCGTGTTGGGTGGCGGCGCGCTTCCCGCGATATTCACTTACGTTTCATTTTCAGCAATAGGTTTGCTATGGATGTTCAAACCAGACTGGCTATTCCACGCGACGAAATTCATTTCAAAGAATACTCTTAATGTTTCAAGAAAAAGAGCTTTGGCATTCATAGTAGTATTTATACTAATGGCTGTGGTTCTCTCATTCATATAGAGAAAAAACTTTAAAAACATCCTCTGCGGTGTAGAGTTATGATTTTATGGATAATCGGTTTGTTAATCGTAATCGCGTTAATATTCATAGTTTACTACAACAGATTTGTTACGCTTGAAAACAGAATAGATAATTCTTTGAGCCAAATTGACGTTCAGCTAAAAAAGCGGTCGGACCTTGTGCCTAACTTAATTAATTCCGTTAAAGGGTATGTCAAGCACGAGCGCGGGGTAATGTCTGAAGTTACAAAGGCAAGAAAAGCTTTTATGAGCGCGAAGAATTTCCAAAGCAAAGTTCAGAAAGGCGCGGCACTTCAAAGCGCGCTTGGCTCGCTTTTCGCAATAGCAGAAAATTATCCGCAACTAAAGGCAAACGAAAACTTCCTTCATCTTCAGCAAGAACTTGCAGCGATAGAAGACAAAGTCGCTTACGCGCGCCAGCACTACAACGATTCAATCATGAGTTATAATAACCTAACAAAGAAATTCCCGGGAATAACATTCGCATCTCTCTACAGAAGGTCAGCAAAGAAATACCTTGAAATCCTGGCTGAAGAAAAAGCCGTACCTAAAGTTTCGTTCTGATTAGAAAGTGTTTTAAGGTTTAATCTTCTAAAAATAATATGTCCCAGCATCTTTCATTTGACGATCAAATTCAAAGAAATAAAATAAAATCATTCTTCTTAATCGGAATCATATTCATATTCTTCATAATTCTCGGTTACATAATTTCATTAATTCTTGACCCCTCGTACTTTTTTGTCATCATGATTTTCGCCATCATCTTTTCCATGATTTATGTCGTCGCTGGTTATTACAATTCAGATAGGATTGCTCTAGCATCTGTTAAAGCAAAAAAAGCTTCGCACACTGAACATCGCGCACTTTATCACGCAGCCGAGGGAATGGCAATTGCTTCAGGTTTGCCAATGCCGAAACTTTATATTATGGAATCCGACGAAATCAACGCGTTCGCTTCCGGCCGCAGCCCAGACAAAGCAGTAATCTGTTTTACGACCGGTGCCCTAAAAAAACTCGACAAACAGGAACTCGAGGGCGTTGTGGCTCATGAAATGTCGCACATCGCGAACTACGACATAAGATTCATGACTCTCACGGCAGTTCTTATCGGCATGGTTTCAATCATCGCGCAAATGTTTTTGAGAAGCTTATGGTTTGGTAGCGGAGGTCATGACAGGGACGGGCGGACTCAAATAATCATGATTGTTATTGGTATCGCTTTCGCCATCCTAGCACCAATAGCCGCGCAGCTTGTTGCCCTTTCTATCTCAAGAAAAAGAGAATACGTCGCTGACGCGACAGGAGTTAAATTCACAAGATACCCAAAAGGTTTAGCTAACGCGCTTAAAAAAATAAAAGAAGAGCATGTGCCGAGCAACGAGAGAAAACACAGGGTCGCAAAGGCGATGGCTCCGCTCTTTATCTCTGATCCATTCAAGAAAAAAGTTCAAGGACTTTTTTCAACACACCCGCCAGTTGAAGAAAGAATTCGAAGATTAGAGGCTATGTAGCTTTTTCAGCTAATTGAAAGACTTTCTCTTCTCTTGAAATATGCTTCTTAGGATACCATCTCCACTCTTTCCTGCCGTCGTAAATTCTAAGTTCGTAGTTGCTTCCATCTTTCCAAGAAGCATATGCAATAAGCCCAAGATTAACCAAGCTTTCTACAGTTCGAATTGGAGATAAGACAACCTCATTTTCTCTAACTCCTTCTAAAGGCTCAACATAAACCTGACCTCCTCCTTGAAACACCCCATTAGCTAGATTTCCCAAATCATTAATTTCATCAAGAACTTCTTTTGGAGGAACATGGAAATAGTCCGCGAGGTCTTTTATTGCTAACCACTCTCCCAATCCTCTTCCCTTAAGTCCTTTCTTCGAGATAGAGACTCCCTTTTGCATAACTTTCAAAACAAAAAGTATTTTAAAAAGATTCTTTCACTTCAATAGGGTATAACCAAACGTCTAAGATGAAAAAAATAACAAAAGAAACACCCATAAAAAAGATTCTTGACGAGCATCCTGAAACAATTGAGGTCTTGCTTGGATATGGGCTTAACTGCGTCAACTGCCGCTTTTCCGCGTACGACACGCTTGAATCCGGTTTGAAGATTCACGGACTTGAGCATGAGCTCGAACTTATTTTAAAAGATTTGAA
>JAHJUA010000067.1 GCA_018829425.1 Nanobdellota archaeon
GCCCCTCTCGCCTTATGTGATGCGTCTTCCCTTTCAATGCCGGCGGCGTCCCGTCAAAAACATAAACAAGTTTCAATCCTTCCTGAATCAAATTAACATTCCTATAAAAAATCCCAGACAAATGCGAAGTAACGCGCTTCTTATTGTCCATCAACGGCGTCCCGTCAGGCTGTCTGATAGTGGATAAAAACTGATATAACATATTAAAAGCGTCAACGCAAACCATCCGATTTTTCAAATCAGAAATCTCCAAATCCTTCCTAGGTATAATATCACGAATGTTTAAACCCATATGAAAATAACACCTCTCAGATATAAAAGTTTATTGTTCGCAGAACTTTTTTGCAATTTCTCTTTTTTACTGAACGTCCTCAAAACATCTATTACATCCACCTCTGAAATAAGCCATCCCCCTTGTCCATTGAACTCTTCAGGGAAATACCTCAAAAGCAGGGCTCTTTTAGTTATCTTCCCACACTACAAGCTCTATAAATTAATCTCCTTACATCTTTTGGCCTCAAATCCGAATCTATATTTCTATAAAAAGGAATCCAAGTCTGAAAAAAATCTGCGAAAAAGTCCATTTCATGTGGTAATAAACTAAATCTTCTCCCATATCTTGTTTTAGTTAATCTGGTTAATTTCCTTCTTAAATAAGCGGGGATTTCATCTCTCACCCGTTTCTCTATTAAATTACTAATTTCTTCATGACTCATCCCCTCCTCATCTTCCTCAGGATTGTATTCTTCCTCAAATCTAGCTTGAAGTTCTCTACTATTCATTCTGTTGCCACTTAAAAAAGGTATATAAAGATTGCGATTCCTCTAAACATATCCCTTTATAAAATTTAAATAACGCCCATTCTTATAAACATTATGGTAAAAACAGACTTCATCCCTATAGATTATAATAACTTCGATTTCAATGGAAAGAACTACATAAGAATAATCGGAAGAGACAGCAAGGGTAAAAGATTGTGTGTGATAGACACCTGTCCCGTGTATCTCTGGGCTGTCCTAAAGGACAACTTGAAAAAGGAAAAAATAGATTCATTGATTGAAAAAATAAAAAAGATACAACTTGACATTAAAGGTCGAAAGACAAAAGTTGAAAATGTTGAAATTCATGAGAAAAAGTTCCTCAGTCGAGATGTCAAAGCGTTGAAAATTTTCGCAACAAATTACAAGGACCTTCATGACCTCGCAAGCGAACTTGATTTCAAGGAAATAGAATGTCGAAGGGGTCACGACCTCGGATTTATAACCCATTACATAATAGAAAAAAAGATTTCTCCTTTAAACTGGTATGAAATTTCAGGAGAACTCGCCGGCGCAGAATTCCAAGGAATAGAAAATCTCGACGTAGACTATTGCATAGTTCTCGAATCTTCAAAAGAAATTTCTGCTGAAAAAGCACCTAACTTCAAACCGAAAGTCCTTTCTTATGATATTGAAACTGATGATATCAAAATCGGCGAGGGAGAAATATTAATGGTCTCTCTTTCTGGAGAAAAATTCAAAAAAGTTATAACTTGGAAAAAGTCCGAAAACGTTCTGGGCGGGCGGGCGGGAAGTAAGAAAACAACTCCGGATTATGTTGAGTTCGTAAAAGATGAAGCTGAATTAATAGAAAGATTCGTTGAACAAGTTAAAGAGTTCTCTCCTGATTTTCTCGTTGGATATTTTTCCGACGGATTTGACTTACCTTATCTAAGAGCACGAGCGCAAAAACTTGGAGTTCATCTAGCATTAGGTGTTGATGGAAGCCAACCCCGGTTTTCACGAAGCGGAGTTCGCGGCGGCTTCACTGCAAAAATCTCTGGAGTTGTCCACATTGACCTTCTAAAATTCATTCAAACCGCATACTCCCAATACATGCAATCAGAAACTCTTTCATTAAATGAAGTATCAAAAGAATTCCTCGGCGACACAAAAAAAGATTTTAAGATTGAACACTCCTCAAACATTCAAACGAACAAACATTGGGATGAGTTCTATGAATACTGTCTCCAAGATTCAATACTCACCCTCGGACTATTTGAAAAAATGTGGCCAGACCTTCTCGGATTCACTCATGTAATCCAAGAACCAGTCTTCGACATCTCGAGGAATGGAATGTCTTCAAATGTGGAGGATTTCCTGATTCATAATCTAGAAAGATTCAACGAAATTCCGGAAAAAAGACCAACGCACGATGAAATAGGAACAAGAAGACAAAGAGAAAAATATGTTGGGGCATTTGTCTTTGAACCAATACCAGGACTTTATGAAAATATATCTGTCTTTGATTTTACAAGTTTCTGGCCAAGCATAATCGTAACTTTCAATCTTTCAAAATCGACTCTACTTGAAAAAAAAGAAAAGAATTCGGTTGAAGCAGAAGTTCTCGATAAAAAAGTTTATTTCACAAAAACTCCAGGATTTTTCCCCGAATTATTGAAGGAGATTGTTTTGAAAAGAAAGCAATACAAAAAAGAACTTGCTCAATCAAAAACCACAGATGCAATAAAAAAAGCGAGAAGCAATGCTTACAAACTTTTGGCAAATGCCTCTTATGGTTACATGGGTTTCTTCGGAGCAAGATATTATTGCCCTGAAGCTTCGGGCGCTGCGACGGCAATCAGCAGAAGATTCATAAAAGAAACTATAGACAAAATAGACAAAGCAGGATACAAAACAATTTACTCAGATACGGACTCCATTGCCCTCCTCATGAACAAAAGAAAAGAATCTCAGGTTCTTAAGTTTCTTGAAAAATTAAACTCTGACCTGCCCGGAATAATGGAGCTCGAACTCGAAGGCTTTTTCAAAAGAGGCATATGGGTTACGAAGCGAGCAGGGGGAATTGGTGCGAAAAAGAAATATGCTTTAATTGACAAAAAAGGTAAATTGAAAATCAGAGGATTTGAAACAGTCCGAAGAGATTGGTGCCGCCTAGCCAGAGAAGTCCAGAATAATATCATAAGACAAGTTCTCGAAGACGGAAATGAAAAACAAGCATTAGAATATGTGAAAAAAGTTGTGAAAAAAATAAAGGAAAGAGAAATTGAAAAAAAAGATTTGATAATAAGAACTATGCTTAAAAAACCGCTCGATGAATACAAAGCAATTTCTCCTCATGTCATAGCCGCGAGAAAAATGAAAGAGCTTGGGGCTCCTTCTTCAGGAGGAAACCTCATTGAATATTATATCTCCGAGCCCGCCGGCGTTCGAGGCATGAAAAAAGCGCTCGTGCGCGACAAGGTGAAGCTTCCCGAGGAAAAGGGAGAATACGATATAAAATATTATCTCGGACATCAGATTCTTCCTGCAGTTGAAAACATCTTCCAAGTTTTTGACGTAAACATAAATGAAGTTCTTGATGGGAAAAGGCAAACAACACTGGGGGACTTCTAGCGCATAAATTGTTAAAAATAAATTTATAAAGCTGCTTCATTTTTTATAACTTAAATGAGAATTAAGGAACTTATTCATGAGGTGAAACATCACGCACCTTTTGCTGCTGCTGCAACGCTTATTGCGATAGGGATAGTTCTGTTCATAGAGTATTATTTACAAATTGATATTTCTAAAGAGTCTTTTGAGATTTTTCATCCTTTGCACGTTTTTGCATCTGCAATGGTCACTGCAGGCATTTTTTACAAATACAAACCTAAAATGATTCCTACACTGTTGGTTGGAATTTCTGGGGCGATAATCATTGGAAGTCTTAGTGATGTTATCTTTCCATGGATGGGGGGAAATCTGTTAAGTCTTCACACACATTTCCATCTTCCAATAATTGAAAAACCAGCATTAATTCTTGGCTCTGCACTAGTGGGAAGCTTTATTGGAGCGAAAACAAAAATAACAAATGTTCCTCACTTTGTTCATGTTGGATTGTCTGTTTTTGCGAGTCTTTTCTACCTTCTTGCTTTCAGTCCAGAATTTAACGCATTTTATTTGGTTATTTCTTTTGTAATCACGTTTGTGGCAGTTATTATTCCTTGCTGCGTTAGTGATATCTTGTATCCTTTCTTCTTCCTTAAGGAAAAAATAAAACACTGTTCTTGTTAGAGTAAACTAATTAAAACAATTTCTTGTCTTATTGTCATGACAAGATTTGACTCTGCAAACCTGAAACCACTTTTTGAAGAAAGAATGAAAAAACTTCTCGGAGAGGGAGATGATTATAAAAAGTTTCTTGAAATTCTTGAAACTGGACCTCCAAGGTCAATTCGTTGTAACACTCTAAAAATTTCTCCAGAAAAATTGAAGAAGCGACTTGAATCTCAAGATTGGAAAATCAAACAACCATTCAAAGATTTTCCAGAAATAATGATTGTTGAAGGAAAGCTCACAACTCTTGGGGGGGGGGGCTGGGAACTAGAACCATTGAACACTGGGGAACTCGGCAGAAGTTTGGAACATGTCTTAGGATATTATTATGTTCAAGAAATAGCAAGCATGCTCCCAGTAATCGCGCTCGCTCCAAAACCAGAAGAAAGAGTTCTTGATTTATGTGCAGCTCCAGGGAGTAAGACGACGCAAATGGCATCAAAAATGGAAAACACTGGAACAATAATCGCAAACGAAGTAACCCTCGGAAGAGTAAAAATACTCGCGTCCAATATGGAAAGGTGTGGAGTCGCGAACGCGATAATTACAAAAAAAGAGGGAGCATCGCTTTGTAGAAATCTTGGAGTCTTGGGAATTCTATTTGA
>JAHJUA010000068.1 GCA_018829425.1 Nanobdellota archaeon
GTTTATACTAAAAGAGCAGTTAAGGACATTGGAAAGTTAGATAAACAAATTTACAAACGCATTAAAGAATCATTAGAAAGATATTCCCAAGATCCCTTTACCCATGCTGATTTTTTAACCGACTCAAGGATAGGAAGTTATAAAAATTTTCGCCAGAAAACCAGAAGGCTTGCCTTCAGGATGAATGGCATATCTGTATGACTGTATGACTTTAATCCTTGCCGAAATTTGTAAAAAATATGGGTACGAAATAATTGAAATTGAAGTAATGCAAGACCATATCCATCTTTTTGTATCTGCTAAACCAACTGTAGCTCCAACAGATATAGTTAGGACTTTAAAAAGTATTACAGCAATTCAACTTTTTAAAGAATTTCTTTCGCTGAATAAATTCTACAGTCGCTATGTTTCTCTATGGAGTAAAGGGTATTTCGTCAGTACAATAGGTAAAGTAAGTGCAGAAACAATTCAAAGGTACATTCAAGAACAAAAGACCAAAAAATAAAAAACTCAAAGGCTAATCTACTCTCACCTCAGAATAAAGGTGGTAAATATAAATGTTAATCAGGAAAGCTTTTAAATATAAATTAGAACCAATAGTAGAACAGGAAATAATGTTAAATAAAACTGCTGGCTGTTGCAGGTTCGTTTACAACTACTTTTTAAAATTAAATATTGACCAATATGCCAAAGACAAAACATTTGTGTTCAATCATCAAATGGTAAATATGCTTCCTGAACTCAAAAAAGAATACCCTTTTCTTACAGAAGTTTTTTCTCAAAGTTTACAGACAGCAGTAAGAAATCTTGGAGCAGCATTTAAAAAATTTTTCAATAAACAAAGTGCTTTTCCGACCTTCAAGAAGAAAGGTAAACAAGACAGCTTTACTTGTCCGCAGAAATTTAGAATAGAAGAAGAAAGAGACCGTATTTTTATTCCAAAAGTTGGGGAAGTAAAGTACCGCAATTCAAGACCAATTGAAGGAGAAGTAAAGTCTATTACTATTTCCAAAAATTGTGGCAAATGGTATGTGTCTATATTAACAGAGCAGGAAATACAAGAGCAGCCAAAGACTTTCAATAATCCCATTGGTATAGACGTTGGGTTAAAGGAATTTGCTGTACTCTCGACTGGAGAAATAATTTCCAACCCCAGATTCTACCGTAATCTTGAAGAAAAACTTACTAAGGAACAAAGAAAACTTTCAAGGAAAGAAAAATTCTCAAACAACTGGCAAAAGCAATTAGCCAAAATACAGAAGATTCACTCTAAAATAGCCAATGCCCGTAAGGACTTCTTACACAAACTTTCAACCCAAATAGTCAATAACCACGACATAATCGGCGTTGAAGATTTGTGTGTCCAGGGTATGGTTAAGAATAGACACTTGGCAAAATCTATTGCAGATGCTGGTTGGGGTATGTTTGTAAACTTCCTTGAATACAAATGCCTTTGGCAATCCAAAACACTTCAAAAGGTAGAAAGATTCTATCCTTCAAGTCAACTCTGCTCTGAGTGTGGCAGCAAACAGATAATGCCTTTACATTTGCGTACCTATCTTTGCAAAGATTGTGGAACTACCATAGATAGAGATTTTAATGCGAGCAAAAATATAGAATTAAGAGCATTAAAATTAGCTTTTGTTTAAATATATTACAGTACCGTCGGGCGGACGGGAATTAACGCTCGTGGAGTCGAAGGGTCGCCTTCGACTATGAAGCAAGAATCCACGGGGCTTGCCCCGTGTGAGCGTCAACGTTTTCGCATTGGAAATTATAGGGTGATATTTGATATCAAAGAAGATCAGATTATAATTCTTCGAGTAGGTCATCGGGGACGAATATATCGGAATATTTAAAGATCTTAAAATGGGGGTCTGTGCTGTTTCATACCTTTGTAATAGTAGCAAGTTTGAGAAAACAGGAGAAAAGACATAAGGAGTGTAAAACTTTGTAAAAAAAGGGAAAGTCAACTTTAATTTACAGGTTTTTAGTTATTAGTTTTTGGACGAGATTGCCGCATTCCCTGCGGGTGCTCGCAATAACAGAAATATGAGAAATAA
>JAHJUA010000069.1 GCA_018829425.1 Nanobdellota archaeon
CCATTCGGTTCAGGTCGTGGAAAAGTCCCTAAGAATAAAACAGCGAAGAGAAATGCTCCTCCTGGTAAGAGAGTTGGACACTTGCGACCGAAAAGAACGGGGAAGAGAAGATAAAATGGAGATAAAAAAATAAAATGGTAGAAGAAGTAGAAATTAGGAAAAAGGATTTCAAGTATAGGGGAATTGGGCTTGAAGAATTGAAAAAGTTAGATGTAAGAGAAATGGCGAAGTACCTCAAGTCAGGGAAGAGAAGAATCGTCCTTAGGCAATTCCAAAAAATTGAAGACTTCATGAATAGAGCGAAGGAAAAAGTAGAAAAGAACAAGCCGATAAAAACTCATTTGAGAGATATAGTCATCGTCCCTGGCATGATTGGATTAAGAATTCATGTCCACAACGGAAAAGGTTTCAATGCAGTAAACATTGAAGAAGATATGATTGGTCACAGCCTCGGAGAATTTGCGCTTACAAGAGCAAGGATAAAGCACAGTAAGTCTGGAGTCGGAGCAACTAAAGGAAGCATGCACAAGTCGAAGAAATAAAATGACAGAACAAAATAAAGAAAAAGTCCAAGAAAAGGAAAATGAAGAACAAACTCGCCCAAGCGTGGTCGAGTTAAAGAAAGAAGTTGTAGAGGAAACTAAGAAAAAAATCAAAGAAGTAACTAAAGCGCCTGAAGAATCCGAAAAACCAAAAGAAGAAAAAGTCAAAGAAAAGAAAACGGAAGAGATGTCAAGAAAGACGGAGGCAAGCGTTAGTGTGAAGAATATTCCCATGTCAACCAAGCACTCTATAGCATTGTGTGATTTTGTGAGAAAGAAAAAAATCGGGGTCGCAATAAAGGACGTGGAAATGGTTTTGGCTATGAAGAAAGCTGTGCCAATGAAAGGAGAAATTCCACACAGAAAAGGAAAAGGTATGATGTCCGGTAGATTCCCAAAGAACGCATCAGAAAATTTCGTTAAAATTTTGAAGAGTCTTGCTGCGAACGCAATGCACAACGGAATTGAAGAACCTGTAATCGTCGAGGCTGTTGCAAACATTGGAGAAAGACCTTATGGAAAATTCGGAAAAGTCAGAAGGAGCAGAACTCATGTTTTGATTAAAGCAAAGGAGGAGAAAAGATAAAATGGAAGAAAATCAAAGATTTTCAAACATTCGTTATCTGAGGGAACAATAACAAATGGAAGAAAGAAATGTTGTAAAATTCAAGAAGGAAGAATTCACTCTGCGTGAGTATGTGATAAACTCTATTGGCAAGGGGAAAGTAAGCAAAGTGAAGATAGAGTATGCTCCCGTCGGAGAAAAGATAATTATTTCAACAAACAAGCCAGGATTGATAATTGGTCGTGGAGGAGAAAAAATTGACGAGCTCACGCAGACATTGAAAAAAAGATTCAAACTTGAGAATCCCCACATTGAAATAGATGAAATAATGAATGCTGAGTTTGATGCGCAAATAATGGCTGACGAAATCGCATTGAGTTTGGAAAGATTCGGACCTATGAGATTCAAGGTTATAGCTTATAAGACTCTTCAAAAGATGATGAATGCCGGCGCTCTTGGTGCTGAGATTAGATTAAGTGGGAAACTTCCTGGGTCGAGAGCAAAGCTGTGGAAATTCGCCCAAGGTTATCTTAAGAAAACTGGGGACAGCGCAAAGGTAGTTGATAGAGCACAGTCTACAGCACAAACAAAGCCTGGAACTGTTGGAGTTAAGGTTAGCGTTCTCGCGCCAGGTTCGAAGATTTTTGGTGAGATAAAAATTAATGACGAAATGTTGAACAGTCTTAGAAAAAATGTTGAATTAAGTAAAAAGGGACTAGAGATAAAACCAAAAACTAAGAAAGGGAGTAAAAAATGAAAATGAAAGTAATTAAAGCAATGGGTAATGACGAAAGGAAGAAGAAAATTGGAGAACTTAAATTTGAATTAGTAAAGTCTAAGGCTGGTGCAGCAAAGACTGGTGGTTCAAAAATCAAGGAAATAAAAAAGGCAATTGCCAGAATACTTACTTTGGAAAAATCTCTCGGGAAAGAATCCGGAGAAAGCAAACTTTTGAAAAGAAAAATTTCAAAAGAAAAATCATAATGGAGATATGTCCAAAGTGCGGATTGCCTAACGAGGCATGTGTGTGCGAGCAGATTGTAAAAAGTTCGCAGAAGATAAGAGTGACGATGGATAAGAAACGGTACGGGAAAGTCGTCACGATTGTCACAGGGTTCGAAAGTGGAATCGACATAAAGCAAATCGCGAAAGACCTAAAGAACAATCTCGCCTGCGGCGGGACTTTCAGGGAAGACGCGGTTGAACTCCAAGGAGACCACAAGAAGAAGATAAAGGAAGCGTTGGTCAAGATGGGTTTCGATGAAGATTCCATAGAGGACTAAACACAAAAGCACAAACAAGAAAATGACAAAAGAAAAAACAGAAACAAAAATGAAAAAGGAAGTAGTAGCCGGAGCCACAGCTCAATGCGGAGACCGAACCTGCCACATTCACGGAACCCTTAAAGTTAGAGGAAGAACATTCAAGGGAGCAGTAACTAAGAAGTTTCCAAAGAGAATTGTAATTGAATTTGAAAGAATGATTTATGTAAGAAAATATGAAAGATATGCAAGGAGCAGAACAAAAATTCATGCGCGTGTTCCAGAATGTATGGAAGACCAGATAAAAGTTGGAGACACTGTAAAAGTTCAAGAATGCCGACCATTGAGCAAAATAATTCACTTTGCTGTCGTCGGAAAAGTTAAAGGTTTGGAGGGCGAAAAGTAAAATGAAAGCAGTATCGGCAAGAGTAACGGGCGGATTGAATCTCGGAGCAACACTTGTAGTCGCAGATAATAGCGGAGGAAAAGTCGCGCGACTTGTTTCCGTTAAAAGAGGAAAAGGAAGAAAAGGAAAGCAAGGTGTGGCGAAAATGGCAGATATGGTAAAAGTAAGCATAAGAAAAGGAAATCCTGAAATGAAAGGAAATGTATTTGATGGAGTAATAGTAAGACAAAAGAAACCTTACAGAAGAATGGACGGAGAAAGAGTTGCTTTCGAAGAC
>JAHJUA010000070.1 GCA_018829425.1 Nanobdellota archaeon
ACAACTTAGTAGGTATTTTCAAGAGTTTAGTGAAGGAGATTCAGTCTCTGTAGTTAGAGAAAGAGCCATAGAATCTAATTTTCCCGAGAGACTTCAGGGCAGAACAGGGAAGATAGAATCTAAACGCGGGGGTTCATATATGGTAAAATTGAAAGACATTAATCAAGAAAAAAGATTTTTAATCAAACCAATCCATCTAAAGAAAGTAATGGAACAAAAAATTCCAGAAATGAGTAAATAAAATGATAAAAAATAGAGAACCTTTAAGCATGGCAGAGGCAACAGAATACATAAAAGGAGATTCAGAAACTGGAGCTGAAGTTCTTAAATTCATAAAGAAATTTGTGAAGATCGATGCTAAAAAAGCGAGCGAGCTAAGGAAAGAAATTGAAAGCTTAGAACTTATAAAGATAAGGCCTGAAGACACCACTAAGATAATTGATTTGCTCCCTAATAATTCAGAAAATTTAAATAAAATTTTTAATGATATGAGCCTTGACGAAGATGAGACAAATAAAATACTTGAAACAATTAAAAAATTCAAATAAGCAAAATGGAAAAAGAAGAACATGCAATAGTCTTAGAGTATTTACCCAATGGTTATCCACTAGAAGGCAAGAGGATGCCGATAGCTCAGGCTATAGGCGAATTGAACCTTACACTTTTGGAGTTGGTTCCTCGTAGAGGTATCCCTCTAGAAATCGGAGAGAAAGTTTACATTGGAGAAGGCAAGCGAGACAAAGTGTATTACATTCTCGGCAGACTCCATCGCGAGAAGATAACTGAATCTGCCAAAAATCAGCTTCAAGAATTCATAACTAAAATAGTTGGCGAAAGAGAACAAGAGTTCGTTGACTTTTTTAACAAGGCTGAAGCAATCAATAAAAGAATTCATCAGATTGAACTTCTCCCAGGATTTGGGAAAAAGCACATGCAAGAGATTCTCAAGGAAAGAAAGGAAAAACCTTTTGAAAATTTTGGAGAGATGAAAAAAAGGATTCCCAACCTTCCCGACCCTGCAAGGGCGGTTGAGAAAAGGATAATGGAAGAACTGACAGAGTTTGAAAGACAGAACCTATTCACAAAATAAAATGGTTGAAGAAAAAACACAACAGCAACAAGAAATAGAGAAGGGCTATGGGGAAAGAATAGTCAGAATTCTATCCAAAGATATAGAAGGAAATACCAAAATTCTAGCAGGCCTTACAAAAATAAAAGGTATCTCTTGGAGTTTTGCCAACGCAGTCTGTAAAGTTCTCAAGGTCGATATTAGTAGGAAAATTGGATCTCTGACTCCTGAAGAAATAAAAACAATTTCTGATTTTGTGAAGAATCCAAAAGTTCCAGTATTCATTCTTAATGGGAGATTTGATTTGACCACTGGCGAAGACCACCATTTTGTTGGAACAGACCTCGAACAAAAAAATGAATTTGACATTAAGCGACTTAAGAAGATGAAAAGCTATCGTGGAATAAGACACGTTGCAAATCTTCCAGTAAGAGGTCAAAGAACAAGAAGCAACTTCAGGGCAAATAGAAAGCGTGGAGTTGGAATTAAAAATAAAGGAAAGAAGAACGAAGAACAAAAAAAGGAATTCGTTAAAAAATGAAAAGACAACACAAACAATATTCAAAACCGAAAAGACCTTTTGACAAACCGAGAATTGACGAAGAGGCAAAAGTAAAAGAAGAATTTGGATTAAAAAATAAAAAAGAAATTTGGAGAGCAGAATCTCAAATCAAAGTTATCAGAGAAAGAGCAAAGAAACTTATTCCGGCTTCACCCGAAGACCAAAAAGCTCTTTTCAATAGATTGAAGAAAGCAGGCTTTGATGTTGATTCTATTGCAGATGTTCTCTCCTTGAATAAAAATGATTATCTTAACAGAAGGCTTCAAACAATAATTTTCAGAAAAAAACTTGCGTCGACACCAAAAGGAGCGCGACAACTTATCACACACAAGAAAGTTCTAGTGAATGGGAATGTTGTTAACAGCCCTTCATATCTTGTTCCTCTTGAACTCGAGAACCAAATTTCGCTCAAGAAAGGAAAGCCAGTTGAAGTTAAAAAAGAAATAAAACAAGCACCGGAGGCGAACTAATGGCAGAAAAAGCATTACAAGAAATCGCAGACAAGATGGAAAGTTCTGGAACTTCGAAATTCAAAGAAAGAGGGACTGCAGAAGGTGTCCTTAATATCTACACCTCTTTCAATAATACTATAGTCCATGTTACTGACATGGCTGGGAAAACGATAACAAAGGTAACTGGTGGAATGGTCACAAAGCACGGAAGACTTAAAGCAAATCCAACTATAGCAATGTTCATCGCGAAAAGAGTTTCTGAAAATCTTAAGGAAAAAGGAGTTGGCTCATTACATTTTAGAATTAGGGCGAAAACAGGAAACCCTGCACCAGGACCTGGGGCAAACGCAATAGTAAAGAGTATTTCGAGAGAAGGGTTTAAAATACTAAACATTTTAGATATGACAAGATTCCCGAGAGGTGGACCCAAGAAGAAGGGTGGTCGTCGTGGAAGGAGGCCTTAAATAAAAATGAATAAACTAGAAAAAACAGAGAACAAAATAATTTTTACCACAGAAATTGGCGAGACACTTGCAAATTCAATAAGAAGATATGTGAATCATATCCAAATAACTGCTGTTGATGAAGTTGAAATCTCAAGGAATGATTCTGCACTTTATGATGAAAC
>JAHJUA010000071.1 GCA_018829425.1 Nanobdellota archaeon
GGAAGAAATAAATATTAAAATGAAGCATAAGATTCTTTTGGGAATTTTAATTTTGCTCGTTGGTGTTGTGGTTTTTGCTATGAATTTTCTTTATGTTGATAGTATCTTTCTCTTGGTTCTTAGCATAATTGTCTTTTTTGTTGGTCTTGGGCTCACATTGAATCCTGAGAATAAAGAAGGATTTATTGCTGAGGTTCTTAATTTATTTACTTCTGGAAGCCCTTAGTAAGATTTATAAAAAATAGAAACAACTAATTAACATGGTAGAAATAATTGTAACAACAGGCGAAGAAATTCCGGGCAAAAAGATTGCAGAGATTCTTGGAATTGCTAAAGGAAATACTGTTCGCGCGAGGAACATCGGAAGAGATATCGGAGCTGGATTTAAGAGCTTGGTTGGTGGTGAAATCAAAACATATTCAGATATGACTTCTCACGCACGAGATGAATCTTTCAACAGGATGGTTAACGATGCTGTGAGTATGGGTGCTGATGCAATAATCTGTTTTAGGTTTTCTACTTCGATGATAATGCAGGGCGCTTCAGAAATGCTTGCTTTCGGCACGGCCGTCAAACTCAAAAAATAAGGACGTGGCGAATGGAACAACTTGATTGTTACTTTTGGAACTGCGGTTAAGTTGAAAAAAGGTTAATCTCTAAAAAGCCTGTGGAGGGATTTGTGGGTCGCTTTGCTCTCCGTCGTCCGAAATAAGATTTCGAACGAAACCCCAAGGTTTCAAATCCCTAAAAGCCTGCAGAGGGATTTCTTACTCCCAACTTCGCACGAGAATTGATAATTAATTTTCTCTCTACCACGAAGTTGCTCGCCCCCGACCAAAATCACGCGGGTTAAAATCCAGACGCTGTTTTCAACAGCGTAAGCCTGTGGAGGGATTTGAACCCCCGACCCCCAGTTCATTTGGTTCTGTGTTTTTGAACGTACAAAACTGATGCTCTGCCACTGAGCTACACAGGCTTGGTAAGGCACCGACGGTTCCTTGACCGTCAACTTTCCCCCAGGTTTGCCTCAAGGGTGATTGCCAATTTTAAAGGGAAGGGTTAGTTTAAAAGATTTCTTATTCCTAAATAACGTGCTCATCTTCAGAACGAGAGTAGCTGTGGATTTCGTCAACAGAAAACCAGAGAGCAAGTTCGTTTTTTGCGTCTTCTGGATTTGAGGATGCGTGGATTATGTTTTTTACCGGAATTTCTTTTTCGTCTGCGTGCGAATAACTTACGTGCGAGAAATCGCCACGAATTGTTCCAGGTAGTGCAGACTTAGACTCAGTGTCTCCGACAATTTTCCTTACGTTCTCAATCGCGTCAACACCCTCAAGAACCATTGCAATCACAGGTCCAGAAGTTATAAATTCAAGAAGCTTGTTTCTTACTTTTTCTCCTCTTCGTTTTGCGATGTCTTCAGTATAATGTTTCTGTGCGAGGTCGTTGTCTGCGTGCGTTAATTTAAGCCCAACGATTTTCAAACCGCGCTGCTCAAATCTTTTTATGACTTCGCCAATCAATCCACGTTGGACGCCGTCTGGTTTTATTAGAACTAAAGTTTGTTCAATCATTTTTCCTCTTTCTTTTTTACAGGAGCCTTTTTCTTTACAGGAGTTTTCTTTTCTTTTGGTTTAACTTCTTCAGGAGCTTTTTCTTCAGATTTTTCAGGAGCCTCTACTTTTGGTTTTTCCTCAATCGTTGCCTTTTGAGCCTCGACGTTTTCTTTTTCAACTTTTATAGTTTTTATTTCACACATTGAAAGAGGATAAATTTTCTTCAAGATTCCACTCAAGTGTTTTTGAATTTGGTTTTTCATGATTTCATCGAAAATCACTTCCGTGTTTTTGTTTTTTACATAAGCCACTATTTCTTCCCGACATTTTTCTCTCAAAGCTTTTCTGACTCCTCTTGAAACTTTTTTCCTTGTTATTAAAAATGGTTTTATTCTTAGGGTAGAACTTTTGCACTCTGTTGAGAAAGAATCTTCCACGTAGTTTGTTCCTTTCCTCATCATTCTTCTTATGAAGTAAGGCATGACTTTCATTTCAACTGGTCTTGTTGTCGCCTTTCCGTCTTTGATTTCTACTTTTAATCTTAAGATCATACTCTTTCCTCTAAGAAGTCTTGTGAGGTCGTAGATGATTGTTCTTCCATGGAACCCTTCAAGGTCGTAGCCGTACAACTGGGCTTCTCTATCTATTAATGGAATTGCTATGTTGAAAAATTTCTGTTTTCTTTTTGCTTGGGCCATTTTATTCTTGTAATACCTTACCTGCTCGTTTATTTCTCTTTCCTGCTCTGTACTTCGATTTTCCACAGACGCTGCAAGTGTACATTATGTTTGTCTTTTTTGTTGTTTTGCTTTTACGCTTGAATTTTGAGACTGCAGGTTTGGATCCCCATTTTCCTTTGTTGCCGATTCCGGTTCCACTACCTCTTAACTTTGCCCTCGCAATAGAACCCCGAGTTAGTGTTCCTCTTTGGAATCCTGTTCCGACTATCTTTATTTTTTGGGAAGTCTTCTTTCTACAATAAGGACAGAGTCTGTTTACTATTTTTGGGACTTTCATAGAAACGGATGTTTCACTGGCTTTAAAAAACTTTTTATAGGGTGGTGTCGCAGTTGTCTCATGCGTGTGAAGTTTGCTTCGGGAAACCAGAGAAAGTTTATTGACGGGGCATTAATTGGCGTTTCGGCTCCGTCGCTAAGAGAGCTTGGACGAAGGATTAATATTAATTATCAAACTTTGAAGAATTATTATTCTGAAAGACGACTTTTGCCAGAAGAGCTTTTTGAAACTCTTTGTAAGATTGCAGATATTGATAAGAGCAAAATCTCATTTGAGGAAATTCATGATAATTGGGGTCAAGTTAAAGGTGGAAAGAAAAATAAGAGAGATACTTAGTAACTAAGTTACTAATTAAGTTACTTAATAAGAAACATTTATATATCAGGATTTTTTGTTATTGAAACTGGGGAATTAAATTGAAAAAATATTTGCTTCTTGTAGAAGATGAGAAACTTTGGGAGAAATTTAAGAATGTTATTCAAAAAGATATCAATACTGAAATAATTGAATTAATCAAAAATAAATTGGGTGGGGTGAAAAAAGATGCGAAGTAAATCTGGACAAGTGACGATTTTTATCATAGTCGCGTTGTTGATAGTTGTGGGTATTGGACTTTATTTTTCACTCAGAGGTTCAATCCAAACTTCGAACATCCCTGAAAGTTTTCAGCCGGCTTACACAAGTTTTTTGAGTTGTCTTAAGTCTGATACTGAAACAGGGATAAGTATTTTGGAGAGTCAAGGAGGTTACATTTATTTGCCAGACTTTGAACCTGGTTCAGAATATATGCCGTTTTCGTCGCAGCTTAACTTTTTGGGGAATCCAGTTCCCTATTGGTATTATGTTTCGGGAAATAACATCCAGAAAGAACAAGTTCCAACTTTGTCCGAGATGCAACAGCAGCTGGAAGAATTCATCAAGGATAAAATATCTGCATGTAATTTTAATTCATATTATGATGAGGGATTTGCGATTTCGCTTGACGCTGCAGATGCCACGCCGAGAGTTACTATAAATGATAATAGAGTTGATGTTATTTTAGAGATGAATGTGGACATGAACAAAGGAAATGAAAGCGTTCTCGTGATAAATCACAAAATCAGCGTAGATTCTGCTCTTGGGAATTTATATAAATCTGCTATAAAAGTTTATGATGAGGAACAAAGCAATCTTTTCCTTGAAGAATATGCTGTTGATACTTTGAGACTTTATGCTCCTGTTGATGGTGTTGAGATTTCTTGTGCGCCGAAGATTTGGGACGCGACTACAATTTTTGATGAACTTCAAGGAGGAATTGAATCAAATACTGCCGCTCTCCATTCAGAGGTTAGTGTAGATGATTATTTCATTGTAGATATTCCTGGAGTTAAAGAAGAAGTTCGATTTTTGAATTCAAAAGACTGGCCGTATAATTTCGAAGTCACACCTTCGGAAGGAAGTTTGCTTATTTCAAATCCTATCGGGAGCCAAGCCGGACTTGGAATTCTTGGTTTCTGTTATGTTCCTTATCATTTTGTTTACAGCGTAAAGTATCCTGTGATGGTTCAAATTTATTCTGGAGGTTCGCAAGGTTCCGGACAGGAAATATTCCAGTTCCCTGTCGCAGTTGTTGTTCAAAATAATAATCCTCGAGAATCGCTTGATGCTGAAGCCTCTCTAGAAGTTGTTCCGGAACTTTGTCAATATAAAAATACGCCTATTCAAGTTACCATTAGGAATAAACAAGGAGGTCCTCTTGAAGCAGATATATCATACGAGTGCTTTGGGAATACGTGTTCAATAGGACAAACGACCAACTCTGGATTTATGAGGGAGGATTTCCCTCAATGCGTCAATGGATTTGTGACGGCGAAAGCAGAAGGATACAAAGACACGAGCTATCTGTTCTCAACGGTTTCTGCGGGAAGCTTGACAATGATAATGGACGAGTTGTACACTAAAGGAGTTCAGTTAAATGTTGATGGGGCAAGTTATAATGGCGACGCAATAATTTATTTCACTTCTGAAGATTCAACAAGGACTATCATTTATCCGGATGAGAAGAGCGTTCAACTTTCAGAAGGTCAATATGAGATTCAAGTTTACATTTACAGTGATTCAGAAATAACTCTTGATGAAACGATTACACAGCAATGTGTTGAGGTTCCACGTTCCGGTGTTTTGGGTATTGTGGGCTTGACGCAGGAGAGATGCTTTGACATTGAAATTCCTGAGCAAATTATTTCACAGGTTCTGACTGGTGGAGGAACGCAGAATTACTATGTGCTTGATTCAGAACTTACAAGTTCAGGGTCTATTAAAATAAATTCCGAAAGTTTCCCAGTGCCAAAAACTATGGAGCAACTTAACATGAACAATTTGTTGTTTGAAGAGTCTGGTTTGGATATAACTTTTGGAGCATAATAAAGATTAAATGGGAATTACAACTAACAAAAAGATGAGAAACGAAAAGTGTTTGTCTTTGGCTGCTGCTTTGATAATCGCAGTTTTCTTCATTAGTCTTGGAGGAGTTCAAGCGTCGTCGTTTTCAAGCGGGCTAATTGCTACGAGTCCTTATACTAGCGGAAGCACCTCATCTGTTTCTTCTTTGTTTAGTAGCAGTCAGTGTAAAGCAGGGCAGGACTTTGTTCTCCAAGTTTCACCAACGGGATGTACACCTTCTGTAATTAGGAGCGATCTTCTTGAAGAGCAGAATGTTCCAGTTTTCTGTCCAATTGTTGCGACGAAAATAAATCCTTTGATTGATGTTAATGCTATAAACAACGTTATAATTTCTGGCGCAACATCTTCAGAAGTTTCAGGAACAGATTTCCTTCCGAACAGAGCCGCATTGAAGAGTTCTGTCAGAAGTCAGATTACATCTCCTGTTCTTGGATCTATTGGTTATGCAGTCATTGTTCTGAAGCAGCAGGCGGAGTCAGAGTTGGCGAATTGTGAAAGTACTGTTTTTGGCGATGTTTGCTGGGTCGAAGGCACACTCACTGCAAAGTTGAATTATGATATCCAAAACGCATTCGGCATCGGGCAATCGACGTTTTATCTGCCTGCGACTAGCGACGCGGAGTGGAATCAAAATTATAAGAAATACAGTTTTTGGAACGGTAGAGGATACTTGAGGGCGGAGAGCATTGAATCTGACGGCGCAACGATTTCAGTTTATTCGGGCTCGAATTCAAGAAACTCTGAAACGACGAGGACTGCCAGCGTCGGGATCCCTGTTGGGGGAACTTCGCAGGATATTTCAATTCCGGGATTTGATTTTTGCCTTGGAACCATGAAGCTTAAACTTAACGGTCTCGAAAATCCTGACACTACTGCTACATTTGATATAAACGGAAATCCTGCAGAAGTGAAAGTGGGCGAGTCGTTCTTGAATAACCGATGCACCGTTAAGAGTATTGATAAACAAGGAATTAATCAAAAAGTTTCTGTTCGTTGCAACGAAGATGATGGATCAAACCCGCTGAATTTTGTTTCGAGTCCGAAGATTAAACTTAATATTGACGGAGTAAATAGAACCGTCAGCGCAGGAGACTGGGTTTACAATACTGATGATTCAAAATCGGTTTATGTTGCTTATGTGCGAACAAAAGGAGATACTAATAGCGAGCAAGACCTTTCAGTTTCCTTAGCAGCAATTCCGACTGAAGTTGGAAAGACAAAACTTACAGACTCAGAATTGAATTCCTTCGCGAGATTCATGGCTACTTTCCCTGATAAAGATGTTGATAGCATTATGAGTTTTGGAACGACTGTTTACAAGATATATGCTTCCGGTTTAGAGTCGCTTTACCGAGGATGGGTTATAGGGCAGGATTTCAAAGACGTTGGTTACTCTGATTCTGCAGGGAAGGTATTGTTTAAGAAAACAATTAAAGTTGTTGGATTCGCAGACCCTGTTAATGTCGACCTTTCTGTTTTGAGCGCGAACGCACAAACTGATTATGAGAATGCTTTGAAGGATTATCAAAAAGTTCTTGACGATTACACCAGTGAGAAATATCCCTCTGATGATCAGAAGACCCTTGGTCAGCGTGCGCTCGAGAACCTTATCAAACTTGATGATGCTGTATCTCAAAAAAGGAATGTTGTTGAATTTTGTGCGCAGTTCAAAGAAAGTTTCTCTAATGTGAAAATTCCTGAGGAATGTGTCAACGCTGTTGAACTTTCGAATTCTGATTTCGGGACGAGAGATGTTCTGGTTGGAGGAAGAGTTTACAGAATGACTTTGACCAACATTAGAGAGCCAACTTCGACGGAGTTTGGCGCACAGATTTCTGTTAAGAAACCAGATGGAGAGGTTGTTACACCTACATTGAAGAAGAATCAGATTGTTTATCTTGACTCAAAAATTCTTTATTCTTACGACGCAGGCATACTTTCCAGCGCGGTTTATTACAGGTACCAAGAAAATAAATGGCAATGGTCCGAAGACCAAAAAACATGGGCTGACACAAGTTCGAGCTCGGCTTCCAGTAGCGGTCAATCAAATGTTGTGAATAAACTCGCAAACAGCGGTCTTGATGCAGGTGTTAATCATCTTAAGGGACTAAAAGCGAAGGACTTGTCGTCGGATGTTTATGTTCAACTTCTTGACATAAGCAAGGATTCTTCGGGAGAGAATGTCGTGAGGATTGCGACGAATTTGAGAGAAGGAGTGGTGGATGCTATTGGAAATATTTTAGTTGGGCAA
>JAHJUA010000072.1 GCA_018829425.1 Nanobdellota archaeon
ACTTGCCTCGCTACCAAAAGAAGTCAGTCAAAACATCGGCTCGTTAATTTTCGACACGATGGGAATTTATTGGACCATGAAATACAAGAACGAAAAAGATAAGGAACTTTTAGAAGAATGGAAATTAAAACCAAAAAATCTGCCTGTAAAAATTTTTGTTCCGTTTGGTCACTATGAAGAATATACAAGAAAGGGAATCCCTGTTGATGAACCATTCGCACTCGATGCTTCAGAACTCGCAGCAGAAGACTGGCTAACAACTTTTGGGCTAGACATAACTTCTCCAGTTTCAGTTCTCATTCAAAGAACGCTCTCATCTCTGAAAGAAAAAGGAACTTTTACAATTGAAGAAATAATCAAAGCTCTTGAAAATGAAGAACGAACTTCGCAGGAAACAAGAAACTCTGCAGCAGGTTTGTTTGAAGCAGCTAAGACGTGGGGAATTTTCGCCGACTCTGAAACCGATGCAACGCAAGTCAAAGATTTAATTTCCGGCGGACTGACAACCATCATGGATTTAAGCATTTACAACTCCGTCGGCGCTTTCAACATTCGCGCCTTAGTTATCAGTCTCATCTCAAGAAAAATTTTCAAAGAAAGAATGGACGCGCGAAAAAAAGAAGAAATTGAATCCGTTTCTCACGGACTAGATTTAATGTCAAGCTCGGAGAAAAAAGATTATCCGCTAGTCTGGCTTTTCATAGACGAAGTCCACGAATTTCTACCATTAGAAGGAAAAACCGTCGCAACAGACGCACTGGTTCAGCTTCTTCGTGAAGGACGTCAACCTGGAATTTCTCTCGTGTTAGCAACGCAGCAACCTGGACAAATACACAAAGACGTAATGACTCAATCCGATATAGTCATAAGCCATAGGGTTACATCAAAGCCCGATACGGAAGCGCTGAATTACATAATGCAAAGCTACGTTCTTGAAAGCATAAAAAAACAAATGGACGACCTCCCAAGTTTGAAAGGTTCGGCAATAATTCTCGACGACAATTCAGAGAGGATTTATCCGATGAGGATGCGACCAAGATTCACCTGGCACGGCGGAGAGGCTCCGAGTGCAGTAAAAAAAGAAAAAAACTTTTGATTAAAAATCAAACAATTTTCAAATCAATCCTGATTCTAAATTTGTAAGGCGCAATTTCTCCCGCATGTTTCCAACTTAAAATTTTAACTTTCTTCCGCGCACTCTTAGCTTCCGCACGAATCTTATCCAAAATTACAGGAACTTCTTCATCTTTACAAAAATCATAATAGAAAATTCGCGTTCCTTTTTTACTCAAAGAAAACGCTTCTTTCAAAAAGGAATCTTTAAGACGCGGACGCGGCATGACTATAACATTGAACTTTTTTGGAATAGAAGTATTCTCCTTTAGGGTGGGCGAGCGACTTCGGGGTAGAGGGAAACTTTTGGAATTAATAACTCGGGCGAAGTTGGGAGTAGGACGGGAACCTTCTGCTAAAGACTTCGCAACGCGCTTAACATCTCCCTGCAACAAAACCACGCGACCTTTCAATTTATTCAATTCAATATTTTTCTCAGCATACTTATTCGCTTTCCGATTTATCTCATTTGAATAAACCGCAGCGGCTTTGGAACTCTTTGCGATAACAATTGGATAAGGTCCAACGCCAGCGAACATAACCAAAACCTCATCGCCTTTCTTAATTTTTCTCGCAATCTCAAGACGCTCTGAACTCAACCGCGGTGAAAAATAAGTATCGTCAATATTAAATCTAAAAACACAACCATTTTCTCGATAAAGAACTTCCTTCGTCTTCTCCCCCGCAATCCATTTTGTCGTCTGCTTTCTCAATCGACCCTTAAACTTCCCAATTTTTTCAAGAATAGTTTTTATTGATTTATTATTTTTCAGCAAAAATTCAGCAAACTTTTTTTTATCCGCGCCCGTCGGCGTTCGAGACCCTTCATTATTGAACTTAACAAGAGCAATATTCCCCCAAACATCAAACGCACTTTTCATCCTCATGTAACCTAAAATATATCAATCTTTATAAATATTAAATTCTAATAACCCTTATGAAAAAGAGTTTTGCAGCATCCATTTTATCCATCCTATTAATCGGTTTTGCGAGCGCGCAATTTTACTCGGGCTACAACAACTTTTCCCCGCGCGGTGGAATAATGGACTTGTTTGATCCTGGAACAATAATCTACGGGGGCATTTTCATCATAGCATTCTCTCTCCTTTTCTTTTCGCTTTCAAAAATCTTTAAAGATTCTGCAGGAAATCCAAGCAAAGCGACAGCAGGAACAATCTCTTTCGCAATCTCAGCA
>JAHJUA010000073.1 GCA_018829425.1 Nanobdellota archaeon
AATAGGCGTCAAAGCCCCGTAATCCAAACCGGTCGCGTAAAGTTTCTTTTCTCCTGTAACATTGTCTATGTACCAATTTTCAGTGTTGTTTGTGTCCCATTCGTATTCCATGACTTCTGGCACAACGTCTCCGACTTCTTCCGCTATGAACCCCATATCGTCGAGAAAGATTTAAATAATATGCTCCATTAAAAAAGACATGGAAGAGATAATAATCAAAATCCCGGATGATGTCAAAAAAAGAATACTAAAAGAAAATATAGATGTGTCCTTGCTAGTTAAAAGGCTAATAAAGCAATTAGGGGAAGAAAAAGAAATGGTAGATTGGAGTGTCAAGCTTCAAAGAGCTTCGAGGAAAGGAAGACTTGACGAGTTGAAAAAGAGAGGACTAATATGAATGGAATTTGCGGTGGATACAAATATTTTACTAACATTTTTTTGGCAAGATTCATTCACCAAAGGCATATTGCTTGACCAAGATTTTGAATTCTTTGCCCCAGAATACGCTCTTGAAGAAATTAATAGAAATAAAGAGGAAGTAATAAGAAAAACTAAAATTTCTCAGGGCAAGTTTGAAGAATTAAAAACTGATTTAGCAATATGTGTAGAGTTTATCCCTCTAAAAGAATATGCTAAATTTCTAGAAAAGGCTATGGTTATCCCAAACAAAGAAGATGTTGATTTTATCGCTTTAGCTTTAAAATTTAATCTTCCACTTTGGTCTAATGATAAAGGCATGAAAGAGCAATCTTTAGTGAAGATTTATTCAACTGATGAGCTTTTAAGAAAAATTAATAAATAATTCTAAAGCGCCGAGCCGCAGATTTGGGATTTGCGAGGCGTCGCAAGTTTACTTTACACTCATCTGGTTCTTTATCGCGGCGATCTGCGCCTGCAAATTATTAATCTGATTCTGTAAGTCCGCGTTCTCTTTCTTCAACGACGCTATCTCAGAATCTTTTTCTACTTTGAGTTCTTTGATTGCTTCTGTAAGAATAGGCGTCAAAGCCCCGTAATCCAAACCGGTCGCGTAAAGTTTCTTTTCTCCCGTAACATTGTCTATGTACCAATTTTCAGTGTTGTTTGTGTCCCATTCGTATTCCATAACTTCCGGCACAACGTCTCCGACTTCTTCAGCGATTATACTTATTTCTTTCTTACCCGATACTTATTTATATCTAATACAATGAGGGAATTTTTAATTTCTTTTTCTTTTACAGATTTCAAAAAATCCAGGATGATTTTATTTATTTGCCTTGAGATAAAGTATGGAGGGAGCCTTAGCAAGACAACCCCTTTGTGGGATTTTAGGGGATAGTTGATAAGATTTCCAAATCCAACATCACGGGTAATAAGAATCATGTTGTTTCTTGAGGCATAATCGATTATTTCTTCATCAGGAGATTTGCCCATGCCAATTTCCCTTGCATGCCGGACTTTATAGCCAAGATTTTTAATAATCTTTGCAGAAGAATAAGGAACATTCGCGTCCAGAAAGAATTCCATTTTCAACTTTAAAGAGGATAAACTTCCTCGCCGCTAATGAGGGATGCTGCATATTTTATGGCAGCGATTATCCCCTCCTGATTTACCCCGTATTCAGCATTAATTTCTTCATAGGTCATGCCCCCTGCTAATGCACCAAGCACTTCATCTACACTTATCCTTGTGCCCTCTATTATAGGTTTTCCGTGCCTTATTTGGGGGTTTATTATTATTTTTTCCATATCAAACCAAGAGAACAAGATTATTTATATCTTTCTCCGGCGCCGAGTTCATCGAGGCGTCGCAAGTTTACTTTACACTCATCTGGTTCTTTATCCCGTCAATCTGCGCTTTCAATTCATCAACTTGGTTCTGCAATTTTACGTTTTCTTTAGTTTTTTATGTCTGCTGCTAAATTGTGGATTCCAGGCGATTGTCTTCTCGTTTCCTGCTTCCGTTAAATTTTTCATAGTTCTCTAGTATGATAACAATGAATTTTCATCAGAGACGGATATAATTATAAATAATATTCTCCTTAAGGACCTATGAAAAATTTCAAGATTATTTTTGATAAAGTAATAATAAAACAATTTAAAAAAGCAGGGCAAAACAACGCTCTTAGAGAAATTCTCTCAAGAACTTTTAACAAGATAGAAGAGTTGGGGCCGAGAGCTGGAAAACTTTTGGATTCTCAATTGCATATTTATGAAATAAAACTCAGACATCCTCCCTTAAGACTGTATTACAAACATAATATACTAACAGACGAAATATACATTTTTGAATACGAAATGAAAACATCAGAGAAGAAACAAAAAAGGACGATAGAAAAAATTAGAGAATTCTTATTAAAATCCTAAATCTTCTCTTGTAAATTTTCTCCCATTAGAGATATTTTCTTCAAATTCCAAAAGTCTTTTATATATGAGAGAATTTCTAAGGAAAGCTATTTCTTGTTTCATTTGTTCTAATTTTTCTTTGGGGATGGTTATTACTTCCATAAAAGAAGTTAGTTGCGAGAATTTATATATCTTTCGCAACCCTTTCTCGGCGCCGAGTTCATCGAGGCGCCTAACTCTTAAGAGAATTCTTTATCGCGTCAATTTGTTTTTGAAGTTCATCAACTTGGTTCTGCAAGTTCGCGTTTTCT
>JAHJUA010000008.1 GCA_018829425.1 Nanobdellota archaeon
ATAACTGTCGCAACAATTGCAGATAAACCTTTTTTCTTATCAAGAATTCTCATTTTAAAGTACAATTTCCTGTCCGTTTCTATCATCACAAATGTGAGTTTTTTGTCCTTCTGACGTTGTTCCGACAAGAACAGGTATCATGATAATGTTTGTGACATCTCCTGAGAAACTTACCGAACTATCCGAAAACACTGCGCCCTGTCTTAATCCTGTGAGTGTTGGCCACTTATCAGAGATGTCTTCTATATTTTCAGTCTTGTAACTTTTTCCTTCAGATATTTTTAACTTGATGCTATAGACTGGAACGTTGCCTATGTTTGATACTGTAAGCGTGCCCCCCGAGTAGCTTGCGAGGAGCTGAACGTCGTCGCAGACAAGATCACAATTTGACCCTCCAAATTTAGTACACACATCTATAAGGAAGCTTTGGAACCAGAGAAAAATTATAAGTCCTATTATAATAACCATAACTACCAGAAGAACCGTCGCGACAACTGGCGAAACACCTTTTTTTTGAGCCTGTGAAAAAGACGAGAGAACGCAGTGACCTCTTTTTTCTTTCAATATTTTAAGTCCCATCTTTAATTAAATGAATTTCCAAATTTATAAAACTTGCTTTAAGCGAAATACTCGACAGTTTGTTCGGCTCTTGCATTTCCGCAACCAACAAATATATTTCTGTCTTCATTCATTTGCTGTCGCGTCGGAATAACGCTCACAAGTTTAGGCGTTCCCACTTCTGCGACAAGGTCAAAAAAATGAGTCTCAGAATCTCCTGGCTTAAAAGGGTTATCTTCGGGTCCAAGGAAAAATACAGAGCCAGTCTGATTTCCTGCATTGCTTTCTTTGTTGAGATATGGCGCAACATCAATATTTGGGACCTCATCTACAGAAACATTAGATATGTGTATAAAATATCCTGCGATGTTAAACCGCCCGCTGTTCACAACTTCTATTGTTAGTTTGTTTGTTGAGTCGCTGAAGTTCGCACTTTTTAGAAACATTGAAACTCCGTCGGGGCAATCAAGAGAATCCTTGGGAACGAAAGTCTTAAGCCACTGATAAATCCCTACGCTTATTGAGAGTGCGAAGACTACAAGAAGAACATAGCCAATCATCACGCTGACTCCTCTTTTATCTCTTTTTTTCAAAATTCCCATTACCATTTCACAACGTATTCATTACTATTTAATTCTTCATGTAAAATAAAATATATATTTCTGCCTGTAGTTAATTCAAAGTCATAACCCCTTTCTCCAATGTAAAGAACGACGTCGCTTTCTCCCGGATTTAAATTCTTTGTAAATCTCCCGCTCTCTGTCGTGATTGTCGTGTTCGCGACTCCTCCAAAAATTATTGAATTGTCTTCTTCCTGATATCCTGTGACTGTGATGTTTGTCGGCGTTCCGAAAAGGAAATAGATGTCTCTTTCACCGAGATTTTCAGCAACATAACTTCCAGTGAAGTTAAGAATTGTCGTGTGGAAATTTTCATAGCTCTGCGAATTGTAAAGGCTGTATTCAATCACGCTTCGGCCTTCAATTCTCAGTTCCTGTTCTGCGTCATAAATTCCCGGGCTCGAGCTCCCGCCGATGTAATTTGATATTGATATAATCCCGATGAGGATTGCCGCAAGCGCGATTGCAGAAATCAAATAAAATTGTCCTCCTTTGTTCATAATAATGAAAAGGAAAAATAGTTTATTAATTTTCGCACGAACGATGTCCCGCCCGCCCAACCCATAATTAACTGAGACAGCTTAAAAATAATTTACTTTGCGTTTTATGATTATCAATTTTTATCAATCTGCGAGCCGAAGGCGAGACAAACTTAGTTTTTTCTACCAGTGTAGTTTCTTTTTTTCTAAAAAAGAAACCCATTGTAGACCCAGAAGCTAGCTCAGAGTCCGTTAAAAAGCGACCCTTATTCTTCCTCAGTTCTGCAACCCGCCAAGCACCTTAACAGATGTTTAGGGCTGCTCCGATCAAGGCCTGACCCATTTCGCACCTGCAAGATCGAGGCGGACAAAACGTCAACGTCCGAACAAGGACTCATCAACGAAGTTCGTCACACACTTCCTTGCAGTATGCCTAAAGTCCGTTTGCAAATAGCGGAGGACTAACCCGCTTACCTGGTCTACGATA
>JAHJUA010000074.1 GCA_018829425.1 Nanobdellota archaeon
ACATAAATAACTTCTGTATTCCCATCATTTAGCCCCTCGACAAATTTGTAACGAATATATTCATCAGTTAGACTTCCTGCAATTATTCTGTTTGCTTCCGAAATTCCTTCTGCGCGAATAACTTCTGCTTCTGCCTTAAGTTTGGCAGACTCTTTTAACGCTTGAGCTTCCTGAATTGCAATCTGCCTATTCCACTCCGCCTCTTTTAATTGTGCTTTGCCATTTAACTCTCTAGAATAAACTCTATATTGAGGCAACCCCCACATTATCAAAGTAATTAACCCGATAACAATAATAATTATTCCTATTGCAATTTTTGTATCTCTTTTTCCTTCCATTTTAGATTAATTATTTAACTGGCTTCAAATCTTTCCATGCCAACTCAAATAGACCTTCAAGCGCTTGCGCGAAGAACTCTGTGTTTATCCACACGCTTGTATCGTAGTTAGGGTGGAACTTCTCGTCATCAAGAAGCATGAACATTATTTGATTGGAATCAATTATAACAAATCGTGCTTTGAACTTGTCAAGATTTCTCACTTCTGCAACTTTCTTTAGTTCTTTCGCAACTTTTAGATTATTGCTGTTGATTGGTGCGGCGATTCTTACTTTCACTCCGCGCCTCTTACATTTCTCAAGGCTTGGCATAAGAACTTCCATTTTTCTACTAAGGCCTTCTGCAGTTGTAACAATTGTTATTGAACTTTCTGCGTCACGAACCATCATGTCAAGATGATTGTAAACATTTTGTCTTCCCTTCAATGAACCTGAAAGATCTGATGGCTCGACAAACTTAACACCTTTTGTGAAAAGAGAATTAAGTTCTTGAAGAACTTCATCGCCCTTAAGAGTTTCAAGTCTTTTCGATTTATCGTTTGCTTCTCTAAGAAGATTTTTCTTTACACGCTCAACAACTTCTTCTGGTTTTAGAGCAATGAACTTAATTGGCTTTCCTAATTTCATCACGATGAAACCTTTTTTCTCAAGGCTTTCGAGAATGTCATAAGTTCTTGATCTTGGAACATCAGAAATACTGCTTAATTCTCCGGCGGTGGAAGTCCCTCGAGAAAGTAATGCCGTCCATACCTTAACTTCGTATAAGTTCAAATCAAATATTTTTCTTAATCTGCTCAAAAATTCTTCTTTTACTATCATTGTGTATACTTGTATTAAGTCATCCTCTTTTTAAAGATTGTTATGATAAAAGAGTATCCCAACGGGATTACTGGGTTGTGACGATTATCCTCTCCTCTTTTTTCTTTTACTATGAAATCAGTTTTGTTTTTAAACCTTTCCTTAGTAACAACTTTTTCAAATTCATTTTCATTTATTGAAAGATATTTTGAAATTTTTATCTCGAATTTTAAATTCGGATTTATTTTTCAGTTCTGAACTTTTTTCTTCGATTGTCAAAGCGGTTATGTTTTTTGCGTTGACTCTTTCTTTAATGGAATCAAGTTGTTTGTACTTGGACAAAGTTGAAAACAAATCTTTTTCCATTTTAATTTGAAGAACAATTTTATCTTTCTTAGTGAGTCCTGCTTTCTTCCTCTCTGCCTGAATCTTTCTTGAAATTTCTCTGGCAAAACCTTCTGCTTCAAGTTCTGGAGTTTGTGTTGTGTCGAGTTTTATTTCTTCATTGTAACTCTCGTCGCTGTTTATTCTTGGAGATTTAAACACAACATCTTTTACATTTAATTGTGACTTTATTATTTCTTTTAATTCTTCATAAGGCTCTTTCGTCCTTACAGAGATCATTACTTTTGACAGAGGCCATCTAAGACCAATTCCTTTCTGATCTCTTTCAGCTAAACCCTTTTCTATAATCATAAAGACATTATCCATCTCTTTCTCCAGACCTTTATCAATCTTCTTTTTGTCTTCTTTTGGCCAAACTGCAAGATGCACCGATTCTTTACTAAAATCTGAATAAATGTATTCTGAAATATATGGCGCAAAAGGCGCGAGGAGTAATGAGATTTTTTGGAGGACCTCTCCAACAATTTCTTTTGTGTCTTCTCTATCTCGTGTCATCTGTATATACCCCCTGGAGAAAGAGTTCACAACAAAGTCTTGAATTTTCAAGAAGGGATCGCTCAATTTGTAATTTTCCAAATCAGAAGTTACTCCGATTATTAGAGAGTTTAATTTACTGAGAATCCACTTATCTTCTATTTGTTTTTTGTTCTTGTTATTATCAAGGATTGAATAATATTTTTTTGTGTTATAAAGAACACCAAGGAATGGGATTACTGATTCTCGCATCAAATCATATGAAAATCTTTTCTGATTTCCAGCATCGCTCGTGAGTAATTGGAGTCTAACTGCGTCCACACCTGCCTTGTCGATTATTTCTCTTGGGACTATCACATTTCCTTTTGACTTCGACATTTTTTCTCCCTTTTCATCCACAATAAGCCCTGCGCAAATTACATTTTTGTAAGCTGGCTTGTCGAAAAGTATTGTTGCAAGAACATGAAGTGTATAAAACCATCCTCGTGTTTGATCAATTGCTTCCGCGATGAAATCGTAAGGGAATCTTTTCTCGAATTCTTTTTTGTTTTCAGAAGGATAGTGGAACTGGGCAAAGCTTGCTGCACCAGAATCGTACCAGCAATCTATCACGTCGGGAACACGAGACATTTCCTTTTTGCAAGATTTACATTTTAATTTGATATTATCAATCTCTGGTTTGTGCAATTCAATAGTTCCAATTATTTTTTTAGAGGATAATTTTTTCAGCTCGTCTATGCTCCCGATTATTTCAAGATTGTCGCAAGAATCGCATTTCCAAACCGGCAGAGGAGTTCCCCAGAATTTGGATCTTGAAAGTGCCCAATCTTTTGCACCTTCGAGCCACTTCCCAAACCTTCCCTCTTTTATGTGAGCAGGTTCCCAATTTATTTCTTTGTTTAGTTTTACGAGTTTATTTCTGATGGAACTTACTCTGATGAACCATGAATTTATTGCGTAATATAAAAGCGGTGATTCGCAGCGCCAGCAGAATGGATAGCTATGAGTTATTTTTTCAGTCTTGTACAATAAGCCCTTTGATTTTAATTCTTCAATTATATCTTTCTCCGCTTCCTTTACAAATCTTCCGCTGAACTTGGAAACTATGTCTAAAAACTTTCCGTCTTCTCCGACGGTGTGAACTGCTGGTAGTCCGACTTTCTTCCCGACTTCGTAATCATCTTCCCCATACATCACTGCCGTGTGGACAATTCCAGTTCCGTCTTCTGTTGTGACAAAATCGGCAGGGATTATTTTATGAGAGTTTTCATTTTGAGTTTCTTTTATATCGAACAAAGGTTCGTATTCCAATCCGACAAGGTCTTTCCCCTTCATAGTCTCAACAATTTTGTATTCTCCTTTGAGTACTTCGAGTCGATCTTTGCTAAGGATTGCTTTGTCTCCATCTTCTAGTTCAACTTTTACATAATCTATTTTGTTTCCGACTGCTAGCGCGACGTTCCCGGGCAAGGTCCAAGGAGTTGTGGTCCACGTCAAGATGTATTCATTATCTTTGTTTTTAACTTTGAAAGCAATGTAAACAGATTCTTCTTTTACATCTTTGTAACCTTGCGCGACTTCGTGACTTGAGAGAGGGGTTCCGCAACGAGGGCAGAACGGGACAACTTTGTGACCTTCATATAAGAGTCCTTTCTTGTGCAGTTCTTTTAGGCTCCACCAAACGCTTTCGATATAATTAGTGTCAAGAGTTCTGTAAGGTTCTTTTAGGTCGATTAAATAGTTCAACTCTTTTGTTGACGCTTCCCAATCTTTGATGTAAGAGAAAACGCTGTCTCTTGCTTTTTTTATGAATTTGTCTGTGCCGTATTTGACTACATCTTTTTTTGATTTTAATCCTAGCTGCTTTTCAACTTGAACTTCGACGGGCAAACCGTGGCAATCCCAGCCGCCTTTTCTTGGAACTGAGAAACCTTGCATGAATCTGAATTTATTTATCAAATCTTTGTAAGTTCTGACCTCTAGATGGTGGAGCGCAGGAGGCGCGTTTGCTGTCGGAGGGCCTTCAAGGAAACTGAATAACTTTCTTTTTGGAATATCATGAATTGACTTTTCAATTTCTTTTGAATGTTTTTTCCA
>JAHJUA010000075.1 GCA_018829425.1 Nanobdellota archaeon
ATTTTAGGATATGTTACGCCAGAACAATTGGTAAAAATTTCGGTTCGATGCAATGCTCTGAGAGATCAGCCCCCATTAGAAGTTTCTCAAATGTACATTGATAAAAATCCAAGAGTTACGCGCAGAGAGATTTGTGTTAGGGTGAGGGAAAATTTCAAAGAAGAGTATGATGTCAAGGACATGGGGCGCGCAGATGGTCATGCCGAAGGGCAAACACTAGGACAAAAAGTGTATTATGGTATGGAAGTTGAAGAGCTTGTAAAAGCGCGGCTTCTTTCGCAAGAGCAAATTGATAAGTTGCTCCAACAACCTAGACCTTAAGACTAATTATTTTTGAAATTCCATCGTGCATGCTAATACCGTAAAGGTTCGTTGCTTTTGAAATGATTTCATCGTTATGTGATACGACGATGTATTGGCCGTTCTGCATGTATTTATCAAGAAGTTGCGCGAGACGCTCTGAGTTTCTTTTGTCGAGCGCTGCGTCGATTTCGTCAAGCAAGTAAAAGTAATAAGGTCTGTATTCTTGGATTGCGAAGATAAGTGAGAGAGCGACTAAGGTTTGTTCTCCCCCTGAAAGCGAGCGAACGTCGAAATACTTTCCGTGACCAACTTTAATAACAATATTCACGCCTGCCTCGAATGGGTCCTGTCTGTTTTCAAGATCAAGATAAACTTCTCCTTTAATGCTTAGTTGAGAAAAGTTTCTTGAGAAAAGCTCGTTGATTTTTTTGAGAGTTTCTATGAATGCTTTCTTTTTCTTGATATCAATTTCGTGAATAATTGACATGATACTTTCTTTCTCTTTTGAAATTGTTTCCGTGCGCTCTTTTATTGAATCATATTCTTTTTTGATAGAATCATAAACTTCAAGCGAACGAAGGTTCACGCTTCCTATTCTTGAGATTATTTCCTGCGCCTTCACCAAGCGCTGAGCGAGATTTTCTTTGCTGCCGGCAATGAGCTCGCTTTCTGGAACGGCGACTTCAGAGAACTCAACTTCAAGGTTTTCCGTTTCTGCGTCGACTCTTGCTTTCTCAACTCTTAAATTATTTACGCCAGATTCAACATCGTGGGATTCTCTTTGCTTAATTGCTATTGAGTCTTCTTTCTTTCTTATCTCAATATAAATTGAATCTCTTTCTGAAATCATTATTTTGAATTTCGCTGTGAGCTGCTCTTCCTGTTTTTTCTTAATGGAAAGAGATTTTTCTTTTTCATCGAGAGATTTCTTTAGTAATGTGAGTCCTTCTTGCGCGTCTTTTTCCTCGCGCGAAAGCTGCTTCATGGCTATGTTCAGTCTGTCAAGTTCGCGCTGCTTGAACGCAACTTCAGATTTTATTGTCTCTCTGGACCTCATGGAAACTTCCTGCACTTCCATGTTTAATGTCTCATACTTTTCTTCTATGTTTGAATTCTCCTCGATTATCTTCTCAAGTGCCTTTCTCCTTCCCTTGAGATCTGAAATTTCTTTTTGAAGTTCTTCCGACTTTCCTCGCAGAATTTTAATCTGTGATTTCTTTTCGTTCGCTGTGGATATTTTTGAAAGATCTGATTCTGTTTTTGAGATGCTTTCTGTGAGCTGCTCAATATCTTTGTTTAGAATTTCTTTATTTTGGTAAATTCCTCTCAATTCCTTATCAGAGTTTTCAATTCCTTTTTTTAAGGATTCAATTTGAGGAGAGATGTCTCCTTTTATTTCTTCCATATGTTTGGGTGTTATTTTGCTCTGGCAAATCGGACATGTATCCATCCTTGAAATCCGTTCAAGTATTTTATTCTGATTCTCTATTTCAGACTCTCCGATGGAGTTTGTTTTTTCAAGTTCTATTTCTCTCTTTATCATTTTACCAAGAGTTTCTCTTTTCTCGGAAAGGGAAGACTTTAGTTTGTTCAACTTTTCGTGGTTTGCTCGCTGGTCAAAAATTTCCAAAGACAAAGACTCAATCTGCCTAATCAAAACGTCTGATTCGTTTGTATAATTCATGACAAGACTTTCTTTATCCTGTACTCTTTCACCAACAGAGTTCGCCTCCGATTTAATCATATAGAATTTTTTTCTTTGCTCTTCAATTTTTTCCAGTTTCTCTTTTTTGGCGTCCATCTCTTTTTTCTTTCCTGCCATTCCAGGAGATTCTTTTTGAAGTTCTTTTACAGAAATTTCAAATTCCTTGATGGATTCTGCAAATTCATTTTTTTTATTTGAAATGTTGGAAAGCCTTGATTCATGATTTTCAATCCTCATTGTTATCCCTGCGAGCTCGGCCCTCAAATTCGCAATTTCGTGATTTAGTTTCTCTTGCTCAAGCCCAGTGGATTTCTGGATCTCCGAATTAATCCTGTTAATCTTCTGTCTGAATTGTTCTATCTCTGCTTCAGTTTTTACAATAATTTCCCTAATCTTTTTTATCATATTATTCCCCTTTTCCATTTCAAAGATTATTTTTTCTTCTTCTTTCTTTTTCTTTTGGAGATCGGAGCGAATAATGCTTGCCTTAAATTTTTTTATGTCTGCTTCAAGTTTTTTGAATCTCAAGGCCTGCTGCCTTTCGTTTTCAAGATTATTTAAGTACGCCGTTCTTTCTCTTAAAACTGAACTTATTTCTTTTAGTCTATCGTCGGTTTTTTCAAGCTCTTTGAGTGATTTTTCTTTTCGAGATTCATAAACAGAGATTCCTGAAACTTCCTCAATGACGCCGCGCCGTTCGTCAGGTTGCATTCTTACAAAGTTTTGGATTTCTCCTTGGAGAATCATATTGAATCCTTGAGGGTCTATCCCTGCTTGAGCCAAGAGAGAAAGAACGTCTTGCCTTGTTTTTGTGTTGTTATTTATTTTGTAGAGGCTCTGGCCGTTTCGTCTTACAATTCTTTTGATTGAAACTTCTGGAGAATCTATTGAGAATGTTTTTTCGGAATTGTCGAAGACCACTTCAACTGACGCTTCTTTCGCCGGCGACGCTGCTTTCGTTCCGAGGAAAATTAAATTGCTGGCTTTCGCCGCTCGCATGGATTTTATGCTCAGGCGGCCAAGCGCGAAACATATTGCGTCAGAAACATTGCTTTTTCCCGAACCGTTCGGACCGAGGATGACGTTTATTCCTCTTGAGAAAGGGATTTCCGTTTTTCGCGGGAAACTTTTGAAACCGTGCATCACTAATCTCTTTATGTAAGACATGATTGATAAAAAGAAAACAGGTTTTTAAGGATTCGGATG
>JAHJUA010000076.1 GCA_018829425.1 Nanobdellota archaeon
GAGAAAAACATTTATAAACTCTAAAATTCTTAATCTAGAATTAAAGAGGTTGAAGATGAAAGATAAAATTTTAAGATGTTTTGTTTTTGGAACTTTTCTGTTAGCTGTTGTTTTGCTTTCGGGAATGGTTTCTGCGGCTGCCAGTGCGCCGACTGCAGTTTTGTTCACAGATAATTCGACCTCTCTTTATGACGAGGGACATTTTGTGATAAATTGGACTAATGCTTCTGTGGATACAGGTTATACTGTTTATATTTGGGTTAATGGTGTGATGTTTAATCCTGTTGCAGTGAATAGCAGTGGAGGAGATGTTACTAGTGGGGTTGCTGGATTTAGCTATACTAATGCAACACAAGCGAATTATACATTTACTATTGAGGCTTTGAATGGAACTGCTACTTTCGGAGCAAATGCAACAAATGTTTCAATGTATATTGATACGACTTCTCCTGGAATGACTATTGCAGTACCCGCAACAGGATGGAAGAGTGGTAGTCTTACACTTCACGCTAATTCTACAGATGCATTAAGTAATGTTACTAGTTCCACCATCGCCTATGGGTTCTCGAATTCTACAGAGAACTTTTCAATAACTACTCCGGGAACTTGTGCTTGGGCGGGTGTAACAGCTACGGGGTATAATTGCTCTTTGACATTTGCTACCTCTGGTTTGGCTGATGGAAATTATACGCTTTGGTTTAACTCTACTGATGCTGTGGGAAATCTTGGATATGTGGACGTTGCGATAGGTGTAGATAATACAGTACCGACAGTTAGTGTTTCCAAGTCTACCTCTGCAACGTCATCTGTAACTGTTGATTATTCTTGCACAGATGCTGGAAGCGGAGTTGCCACATGTGCTCTTTCCAGTTCTTCAGGAACATTTTCAGGGAATAAGGTTAGTGGATTAACCTGTGGAACTAGTTATGATATTACAATTACATCTACAGATGGATTGGCAAACAGTGGTACTTCTACCGTGGCTATGACCACTAGTGGTTGTTCAAGTAATACTGGCGGCAGTTCTTCAAGTGGATCTAGTGCTGCTGTTTGGACAACACATTCAGTAGATGATGCTACGTTTAGTCAAGGTTATACTCGAGAGTTAGGGGCTAATAACAGAATACAAGTTTCAGTAGGGGGAACTATACATCACATAGGAGTTGTTTCTGTAGCGACGGATAAAGTAACAATAGAGATTGCTAGTGACCCTGTTACAGTTTCGCTTGCCCCAGGGGAAGATACGAAGGTAGATGTTTCCGATGATGGGTTTTATGACATCTATGTCTTGCTTAATAGTATTGTTAATGGGAAGGCGGATTTGACAATCCAAAAGATTAGTGAAGCTGTTCCAGAGGGAGCAGGCTCTGTGGCTACGACTGGAGAAGATTTAACCCCTGAACAGACTGGCGCTGGAACAGATTCTTCAGATGATGAAGGCAGAAGTCTTACATGGCTTTGGATTGTAATCGGTCTTGTGGTTATTGCGGCGATTGGATTGGGCGTTCGAAGCAGGAAGCAATAATTCTTAATCTGGGTGTGAGAGTGAAGATTAATAATGTGAATCTTTGAGAGATACATAAAATTTATGTTGACTCTCTTTGCTAAATCCTTAAAAACAATTCTTTCTTTTGTCATTTATGGGAGAACCCGAGTACGTTAGATTAGCCAAGGATACTGAGATATGCAAGAACTGTTTGAATGTCGTCGAGGGAAAAGGCAATCCTAAGGCTCAGATTTTGTTTGTTGGCGAGGCTCCAGGCAGAAAGGAAGATGAACAAGGAATTCCTTTTGTAGGGGCTGCAGGGAAGAATTTGGATACTCTTTTGGGGAACGTGGGACTTTCTTTAGAAGATGTTTATGTTGCTAATATTTTGAAGTGCAGGCCGCCGGAGAATAGGGACCCCTTGCCAGAAGAGATTAGGGCGCACACGCCGTGGCTGATTAATCAGATAAAAGAAATGAAGCCGAAGGTTATATGTTCCCTTGGGAATTATGCGACGAAGTTTTTTCTTTCAAATGGTGATGTTGATGCGATGAAAAAAATGCCAGGAATTACAAGCGTTCATGGGAAACCTAAGATAATTGATTTTCAAGGACTTAAGATAAAACTTATACCTCTATTTCATCCTGCTGCAATAATCTATAACAGAAGTTTGATTGAATCATGGGAGAAAGATATGGAAGTTGTTAAGAAAGAAATTAGTCAGAACACTTTGTTTTGAATTCTTTCGTTTGTGAAATGAATTTATAATGTGCGTCAGAATTTTTGGAACCACAGGTTTCGCATTTTTCTTTCAGAGAATAAATTTTGCAGGACTTGCAGGTTTTTAGTTTACTCATATCTTACTTGTTTGACAGATGTTAAGAAGATATTCTTTCAATCGAGGGTGAAATGAAACTTCAAAATGTTTTTCTATTTCTGTAGGGTCTGCCCATTTTAGTTCCTTTATCTTTCCACCAGCATTGAGTTCTCCCTTAACTGCTTCACATAGGAAATAGATTGATACGAGGTCTCTCTTTTCTTCATAAGTTTTCGCAAATACTGCCCCCAAGTTTTTTACGTCCAGCCCTGTTTGTTCCTTAATTTTTTCTTTTAATACCTTATTAATTTCTCCATCTTCAGTAAGGCCGCCTCCAGGGAAGCACCATGAAAGCTGGGGAAGGTGAGGGTCATTTTCTCTTCTACCAATAAGTATTTTCCTTTCTTTTGGATCAAAGATTATTCCGAGAACAATTACATTAAACTGATTTATTGAAGATTCTTTTTCCATCTTGTTATACCTTCCAAAAAATCTTTGTTTTTAAGCTTTATGATTTTCCATTTCATGGGACGCTGGGAAATTTGATGTTCTTTTACTTCTCGCAAATGAATCATTTCTTATCTTTCTGCTTAATAGAAGTCGCTAGATTCATGTTCAATTTTTTTGCATCTTTTTCAAGAATGGTTAATGTATTCCTTAAATCCTGGTCCGCCTTCTTTATATCTGTAGATTCTTTTTTGAGGATGTATCTCCCTGCGGAAATATACTTTATCTCTACGTCTTTTATTTTTTCTAAAAGACTTTTTATGAGTTCAATTCCATTAGGTTCTGAAGTTGTGAGGGAAATTTCTTTTTTCAAACCGATTTTTTTCTGCTTTTGGTTATTGAGGACATCGAGGATTTTTTTTGTTTCCTCTTCCCCCACGAGATTTTCTAACTCCTTCATTCCTTTTTCGTTTTTCTTTGCTTCTTGTAAAAATTCGTAAACTGAATCTTCTTTCAATATTTTTTCTATTATTTTCCCGGCTTTTTCTCCAAGAATGTTTTTCAGAATGCTTTCATAACTTTTTTCCTGTTTCTGACTTTCTTTGAATTCTTTTTGGTCTTTTGGTGTTACCCTTCTTAATGAGAGGTCTATTCTGTCTCCCGAAATTCTAAGGATTTTACAGATTATTTTTTTCTTAGGGAAAACGTAATCTCTTATATTTCTGATTCTTCCTGGGGCTATCTCAGAGAAAACAATGCAACATTCTTCTCCAGAATCCAGTTTTACAAATACATTTGTTCCTATTATTCTGTCGACAGTACAGGATACAATGTCGCCTTCCTCAAGATTTTCAACCATGTAACTAGATAACTGAACGCGTTTTTAAGGGTTGTGATTTCCAAGAATTATTCAATCTTGACCATCTCAATTTCAAGGTTTTTTTTCAGAACTTCAATAAATTTTTCTTCGTTCTCGCGGCTTATTATACAGCCTGCGGCGAATTCGTGCCCGCTTGTTTCTCCACCAATTTCATTCACTACTTCTTCAAGAATTTTTCTAAGATTTCTTCCTTTGGCTTCCCTGCCCGAAATTCTTGTTGAAACTTTCACCTTGTTTTCATAGTATGCCATCGTTGCTATTATCGTTCCTTCTTCATAAACTCCCGAACTTGAAAGAATGCTCGCAATAGTCCCGGCTATCGTATCCATCATATTGTCCTTTGCATTAATGATTACAAATCCATTTCCCTCGATTTTTTCAATCTTAGATACAAGATTGAGTCCTGCAATAAGATGTTGTTTGTACTTTGCGTGGATTTCCTCTGCTTTTTTTCTTGCTTCAGGGACTTCAAGACAGAAGCTCAAAGCTGCGCCGCTCGAACCTAAACGTGAACATGCATTAATCATCGCGCTCATTTCTCTTGCATCTTCAACTCTGTTAAAAAATTTAAGAAGGTATATATTCCCTATGATATCCTTGTCTTTTGTCTTTGGACTTCTGAGCATTATTGAAGTTGTTAAATTTTTCATCTCTCCATCATTGAGTTCTATTATGCTTTTGTATTTCCCTTTTTCCGGTTCTATTCCTGATTGTCTTAACAAATCTCTTACTCCTTCTGGGCTTCCAGTAACGCCGGGAATGAAAGGGTGTGAATTATATTCTAGAATTCTATTAAGCGGCCTTGTCGAAGGATAGATCATCAACCCTTTTCTTTTTTGAATGTCGCCGCTGTCATAAAGTTCTTCTCCAAGAAGGCCAATTGATTCTTCAGAGAAGTCTCCAATCATTCCAAGAACTGCGAGCTTCGAATATTTTTTATTTTCCGGATTCATTTCATTGCAGAAGAGATATACTAATCCTGAGCTACTTATTTTTTCTTTTTCGCTGAACCAAGGGTTGACCATTTCAACTCCCTTTGGAACATCTTCTGAAACTTCGTGATGATCAATGATGAAGAGGTCTTCTATTTTTTCCTCTCCGATGAAATTGAGACTGCCTGAAGCAAGATCGAGAAAGAGTATAACTTTATCTTTTGGTAATTCTCTTATGAATTTTTCCTCGAGAGATTTTAGAATTTTCACAGTGAACTTTCTATCTAGTTTTCTTAGGGCTTGAATCATTATTGTTGCAGAAGTTATCCCATCAGTGTCGAAGTGGCTTACTAAAAATATTTCTTTGTTTTTTGTTTTCTCGAGAAATTTTTCTGCCTTTTTCTTTATGTCCTCTTTTAAGGAATCACCAATTTTTTCCATTTTAGATTATAAATAGATAAAACTAACAACTTATCGAAAATCAAGCAACTTTGTGGTACTTCTTAAGTATTCTTAACTTTGCAAAGATTCTGTCTTTTTCTCGCATTGCCTTTTTGTCCTGTTTGTTTTTTTCGTAATGTTGTTTTATCTTTTCCAGTTTTTCTGCAATATTTTTCAAGTCGGGATTAATGTATTTACCTTTTTCCGCTAGAATTTTTGAGATTTTTCCTTTATATTCTGCCGAATGAATGTTTTCTTTTTTAAGAGCTTCCCCAATCTTCTCACTTGTTAATCCTGTTTCTACTAATTGCAGAACTCTCTTTTCAAACTCTTCCTGCGAGATTTTCTTAGAGACTTTTTCTTTGGGCTTTTCTTTCAATTCTTTCTCTGATTTTTTTGGCATTTAATAAAATGCCCGAGTTCGTTTTTAAACTTTATGTGTTCCTCTTTTTGGTGAAAAGTAACTATTTTAAACTATGAAATTTTAGTATTGTTATGGGGAAAACGGTGGGAATAGTCAGTCTTAAAGGAGGTGTTGGCAAAACAAGTGTTGTTTCATCTCTGGGAGCCGCACTTTCTTCACGAGGGAAAAAGGTTTTATTGATTGATGGGAACCTTTCTTCTCCGACGCTGGGCCTTCATTTGAATATTGTTGAGCCAGAGAAAACGCTTCATCATGTTTTGAACCGAACTGCGACTACGAAGGAGGCTATTTATGATTGTGGAGAATTTCATCTTATGCCCTCATCTATTTTTGAAAACATTAGAGTCAGTCCTTTGATGCTCAAAAATCGGATTCAAGGTTTGAAGAGAAGTTATGATATTATTCTTATTGACTCGGGTCCTAATTTGGATGAAGAGACGCTTGCAGTCATGTTAGCTTCAGATGAAATATTTGTTGTGACAACTCCAGACAGGCCAACGTTGAGTGCGACGATAAAAGCGATAAAACTCGCTAAACAAAGGGGAACTCCTATTTCTGGTTTGATACTTAACAAAGTCAATAACAAGAACTTTGAAATTTCTTTTGATGATGTCGAAGAGACTCTCGACATTCCGGTTCTTGCCGTGATTCCTTATGATGTTGCTGTTTTGGAATCGCTTTCAAATATGATGCCTTACCCTTTTTTCAAACCCAAGTCAAAAGGAAGTGCGGAATTCAATAAATTGGCGGCTGTTATGATTGGAGAAAAATACAAGCCAGCTAGATTAAGAGACTTTTTTAGAAAATTGACCCCTTCGCGAGAAGAGATAAATAGGGAAGTTTTTTACGAAAGTTCTTTTAAGTAGACGCCTAGTAAACCTTATAAATTAATTTTTTGTTCTTGATAGATAGCCCCGTAGTTCAGTGGTCAAGAATTCAAGGTTTTGAACCTTGAGACCCAGGTTCGAATCCTGGCGGGGCTAGTACTTATCTTTGTATCTTCCGCGAGTTTCAACTTTCTTCAACTGTTCGAGAACTTTTTTTGAATTTTCTGACTTGGAGTATCCTTTTGTAACTTCATCAAAGAGCGCTTTCCAGTTTTTGAAATGTTTTGCTTCGAGCGCTTGTTTCAGGAGGTGTAAGTCCACTGCGCGATCTTCAATTTTTTTGCTTATGTAACCGAGGCCGAAGTCGATGAAGAAGATTTTTGGAAGAGCCTCCCACTTACAATGTTCCAGCCCGCCCGCCCGAGAAGGAGACGGCTCAAAATTAGATTCGGATAAAATCATATTGCTCGTTGTTAAATCTCCATGGATTATATCTTCGTCGTGGATTTTTGAAATGTCTCTCCCGATTTCTTTACAGATTTCTTTTTGTTCTTTTAGTGTGAATGAATTGAGATGTTCGGAAAGTTTTTTACCTGGGATGAACTGCATAAAAATTTCTCTTGTTTTTTCATCGACCTTAATTATCTGGGGAATGCTTATCACTTTTGATGCCTTCTCAAGAAGTTTTCCTTCCGAGCGCGTTCTAAGTTTTCTTATCTTTTCGTCAATCTCCGGAATTCTGTAAGACTTTTTCAAGCGACGCTTTATGATGATTCTCTTGGTTTTTCCATTACTGGTTTTCCCGTCCATCCGTCCGAAAGGTAGGTCGTCTTCAAGAATTATGGCTTCTGCTCCACGCTGGATTATTTTTTGTTTAGGCATTTTAATCTTCTAAGTTTTTAATCAAATATTTTATCTTGCTCCCAATTTCTTTGATTATATTCTCTGTTTTGTCTTCGTCTCCTACGAACTCGTCAGAGATTTTCCAAACAGGATAGCTTGCAAATACTTTCTATTGTATTTGAAAAGGTCTTTTGGGATTTCATCAGATACAATTACTATCATGTCTGTTTTGCCCAGTTCATTTGCGCTTATTGTTTCAGGTTCTTTGCCTATGTTTATCTCTAATTTTTTGGCGGCTTCTACTTGCAATTTATCAAGAGGATATTTTCCCTTAAAGATTCCTGCGCTTTTTGCAAGAATGCCTTGATTCTTGTTATGTTTATTAAAGAATTGCTCTGCTACTTGGCTTCTAAAACGATTATATTTACATACAAAGAGTATGTTCTTTTTCATGATAATCTCCCTGAAGGACCAAAACCTTTTTTGTAACGAGGTTGTGCCCACACACAATATTTATCTAGAACTTTATTAACAAATTCAAAGTTTGGAAATTTATAAAAAATTATGTGAATGAATTTGTTCCCACAGATTATATCAGCCTCAATTTTATTCGTGTTGAAAGGAATCCATCTGTCTTTCCATGATTGATAGTTGTTTGTTTTTGGGATTATTTGATTATCTACAAAATACTCTGAACCCAATTCCTTGATAATCTTTTTAATAACTTCTATGGACTTCTCTTCTGCTCTAGCTTTTATATAAAATTTATTTTCACTATTTGTCTTCCCCACAATTGTTAGTTTTTTCATTCTTTCCATTTCCAAATCACGACGGCGAGAGCAAGGAGGATGCTTATGTCAACGACGAGGCAGTATTCACAATACGATTGGAGAACGAATTTTTGAAGATAAAGAAAGTAGAGTGCAACAAAAGCGCTGATGATTGTTCCTAGATGGATTATGCCCCTTCTATTCTCCGTCGAAAACTTTATCTGGTAAGCGGAGAGTACTGATAGGATGAAGAATACAACAACTCCGATGTGGTAGTTCTGAATTCCGAAAATTTGCCCGTATGTTGAATTGTAGACTGCACTGCAGCCAGTGTCTTCGCCTGAGATGTCACAGAACGCGATGTTCGTTTCTTTTGCGATTGAAAGCGCGAATGAGCCTAGAAACGCGATTATGAAAAGGACTAAAAGAAATTTATATTTCACGTTTTTCATTTTTTTTAAACGCAATTTTGGTTTTTAAATTTTTAGAACCTATGTTCTCTAATATATAAATATTTAAAATATCATTTTTAATCTGAACCTTATGGATTACCCCAGTTTAGTTTTCGCTTTAGGTTTTCCGAATGGAGAAGGATCTGGCGATTTTTATAGCCAGGACCTGAGTGTACATAGATATTTAAGAAAATCAGATGCACACAATCTTTTAGGTAGAACTGGAATAGAGTTTAATAAAGA
>JAHJUA010000077.1 GCA_018829425.1 Nanobdellota archaeon
GTTGAGCAAATAGACAATGCTGCAGAAACAAGACATAATCTTGTAGCAAAATTGAATGAAGGTCAAGAAGTTAATCTTGAAGAAGAACTTGCTCCATTCTTTGAAGAAAATCAATAACCTTTTAATCCTGCAAACTCTAATTTTTTGATGAGAAAAAATCATTGGATGACTGCGGCTTTAATTTCGTCCGCCATTTTTCTTGGGATATTCATTCTGGTAGTTATTGGAAATCCATGGATTGACGACGTGATAAGTCAGAAAGTTACTCTTCTTTTGAATGATTCTGTTTCAAGTTTTTTTATTTCCCTGAGTAATCAGTTTGGTAAAATTCTTGTTGGGCTTATGGTGCTTGCGGCTCTCAAACTTTATTCTAGAGACCGGAAAAAAGAATCGCTTGTTTTAGTTTCAAGTGTTGTTGGAGGTTACATTCTTAGCAATCTTGTAAAGTTCGTAGTCCAGAGGCCGCGTCCGCTCTTGTCTGTAATTCAAGAAACAGGTTACAGTTTCCCAAGCAACCATTCTATCGTCGCTGCTATTCTTTTCTTGATGGTAATTTACTTTTTCGCTGGCGAGATAAAGAATAATTTAGCAAAAAACGCTTTCATATTAGTTAATTTCCTGTTAATCTTGCTCGTTGGTTTCAGCAGAATTTATCTGAATGTTCACTGGTTCACAGATGTTGTTGGAGGTTTTGCCCTCGGTGTCATCATCGTAAGTCTCGCTACAACATACATGAAGTGATTTTGATCAGAGGGTTACAAAGTGTACAAACAAAAAATTTATAAAGCCAAATTTTTATTAATGAGTACGGAAAATTCTAAAAAGAATTTTATTTTAACAAATGGCTAAAGAAAAACCAAACTTGAACGCGGTGTTTGTTGGGCACGTTGACGCAGGAAAGTCAACCGTAGTTGGAAGATTAATGTTTGACTCTGGTGCAGTTTCAGAACAGGAAATGACCAAGCTCCGAGCAGAAGCAGAAAAGCACGGAAAAGCAGGTTTCGAGTTCGCTTACATTATGGATAATATCAAAGAAGAAAGAGAAAGAGGAGTTACAATTGACCTTTCTTACAAGAAGATCATGACTCAGAAATTCCAGATAACAATCATTGACGCGCCAGGTCACAGAGACTTCGTTAAGAACATGATTACTGGAGCGAGTCAGGCTGATGCGGCTTTCCTTGTTGTTGCTGCACCATTAGGAGTTGAACCTCAGACAACTGAGCACTTATGGCTTCTTAGAACTGCAGGTGTGAAGAACGTTGTTGTTGCAATAAACAAGATGGACGCTGTCGAATACAAAGAAGACAGATACAATAAAGTTAAGGAAGAAGTTGGAGCTCTTTTGAAGGGCGTTGGAATTAATCCTGAAACAACTCCGTTTATCGCATGTTCTGGACTTAAGGGAGATAATGTTTTTAAGAAGTCAGAAAATATGCCTTGGTACAAAGGACCAACAATTATAGAACAGTTTGATGCTTTCCCAGAACCAAAACAGCCAACAGACCTTCCAATGAGAATGCCTGTTCAGGATGTTTATGAAATTACTGGAGCGGGTACAGTTCCGGTTGGAAAGATTACTTCTGGAATTATGAAACTCGGACAGAAAGTTATTGTTTTGCCTGGAAGAACAGGAAAAGGAATTAGCGGGGAAGTTAGAACAATAGAAATGCACCACGAAACAATCAATCAGGCTGATGCTGGAGATAATGTTGGAATCAACATAAGAGGAATCGGAAAGAAAGACATCGCTCGTGGAGACGTTATCTGCGACGCTGCGAAGCCAATGGCAGTTGTTGAAGAGTTCCTTGCTACAATTACTGTTATCAATCACCCAACCGTTCTTGCGAAGGGTTATACACCTGTTTTCCACGTTCACACAGCTCAAGTTCCATGCCAAATTTCAGAACTTATTCAGAAGATTGACCCAAAGACAGGAGAGGCGGCAGGAGACGCTCCAGACTTTTTGAAGAACGGAGATTCGGCAAAGGTTAGAATCCGACCGCAAGGAAATCTTTGCATTGAAACAAGCAAGGACAATCCTTCAATGTCAAGATTCTCTATCCGAGATGCAGGCCAGACAGTTGCTGCAGGTGTTTGCACAGAGATTGTTAAGAAAAAGGAATAATTCTGTTTTGAATTGAAAATTCTTTTAGTATTTCTGAAATAAGTATTGGAGAATTAATTTTTCCAACTTAGTCTTCCATTTCTAAATAAGCTTCCTTCAAGGAGGGATTAAAAACTAATTTAGATTTTGTCTTTAACAAAAAATCTACCCCTAACAAACTTGGTTGAAAAGAATTTTCATCATCTTTAATCGGGAATTCAACAGGCATATCAATCTCTAAATCACTTCCAAATTTTATTTTGGATTTATCAATTATTTTAGTAAATATCTTTCCACCACCAATATTAACCGGTTTATGCCTTCCTTCTAATTTATTTAGTTGAATTTGGATATTCTCATTCTTTTTGAATCTAATGGACCAATAAGAGTTATGGGACTTCCAGTATCTACAATTGCTCTTATAAAAAGTGATTGGGGAAATCCTTCAATCTTTAGCAAGAAATGAGCCATAGCTCTTAAATCTCCCGCGAAGTGATAAACTTGTAAAGGGATTCTTTTCATTCTCACAAGATGAGGGTATATCCTTCGGGATGAACAAATTCTATGAATATAAATGAAGGATTTTCTCCTATTTTTTCAATTTCTTTTATTACTGAATCCATTTTTTCCCCAGAAGCTATCGGTTTAGAACCTTTTATCGCAACAAACCTTCCAGTAAATCCCTCTCCTCTTAATTTATTTATATGCTCATGAAACCATGCACTATCTTTTTCAAAGCCATTCAAAAGTTCTAATTCTTGCGATTGTTCCATGTACAAATCCCTCTTCTTTTGTTTTTAAAGATTTATGCATTTAAATAATTATCTCGGATACCAACAATTATAAACTTGAGCGGCATTTAATCTTGTAGAAAATACTACGGATATATTACATATCATTTCACGTTCACTTTCATTGTTCCCAGAAAGTTAGTTAGTTGATAGTTTAGAAGTCCGATATTTTTCTATAAATTAAA
>JAHJUA010000078.1 GCA_018829425.1 Nanobdellota archaeon
GTGATAACAACTTATAGGGATAATTTTTATCAGATAAAAAACTCTCAGAAATAATTAATAATCTTTATTCGCCCATGCAATTATATCATCGTCCTGATCTTTTGAACCGATAACTTCTATCAAAACAGGAACAGATGTTTGCCCCGAAAGTTGCTTCAACAGCGTCCTTTCTTCGTGCGGTTTCGGCACTTCAACTTTTTCATACTTCACTCCTTTCGCATCCAACGCAGCCTCAGCCTTTTTGCAGAAAGGGCATTGTTCCAACCTGAATAATATAAGCTTTTTTTCTTCCATAAAAACTTTAATCAAGAGATTTATTTAAATGTTTTCCACAATCCGTGAATAGTTAATTTCATGAAAATAGAAATATAAGAAGTTTTTTAAGTCGGCGGCGGCATATCAATTCAATGGGGGGGTGCCGGAGTGGTCAAACGGACAGCCCTTAAGTCGATCGATTTCGTGGTAGAGGCTATTTCAGCCAATACTCGTGCGAGGTCGGGAGAAAGGCTGTGGCTTAGTGCCTACGCAGGTTCGAACCCTGTCCTCCCCATCAGTCCCGAACAGTATCTCAAAGGGAGGGGTTAGTGTACGTGCTCGCCGGCGTTCGAGGCAAGTACCCCACATAAAAATCTTTATTAACTTAATTTACCATCTTTAGCTTATGGTTGCTGGAATTGTGAAAAACCCGCTGGAGGTTTTCAAATGAAAGAGGTTATTGTTAAATTACTCAAGAAAGCGCTAAAAGGAAAAGATGTCAGCCTCAAAGATGAGGAGATATTGAATCTAATCGAGGTCCCGCCGAGTCAAGATATGGGAGACTATGCCTTCCCGTGTTTTTTTCTTTCCAAACAACTTCATGACAATCCATCTCAAATCGCAATTGAACTTCGAGAAAAAATAGGCAACGCCCCTCCAACAGATTTTGAAGACATTCAAACTCAAGGACCTTACATAAATTTCTTCGTGAACAGAAAAAGCCTAGCACGCCAAGTTATTTGGGACGCGATAACACAGAAGAAAGATTTCGGCGAATCAAAACTTGGAAAAGGAAAAAGAACAATGATTGAATTCCCTTCCCCAAACACAAACAAGCCTCTTCATCTTGGACATTTGAGGAATATGGCAATCGGAGAAAGCATCTCGAGAATTCTTGAATTTAACGACGAGAAAATAATCCGCGCGAATATGAACAATGACCGAGGAATTCACATTTGCAAATCTATGGTAGCATACAAAAAATGGGGTCGCGAAAAAACACCTACTGACAAAAAAGAAAAATCAGACCACTTCGTCGGAGATTTCTATGTAATGTTTAACAAAAAGAAAACCAAAAAACTTGAAGCCGAAGCTCAAGAGATGCTGCAAAAATGGGAGGCTGGCGACGGGAATACCCTCCTTTTGTGGAAGCTGATGAATGGTTGGGCACTCAACGGCTTTAAAGAAACTTACAAAACTTTCGGGATAAAACACGATGTTAACTATTTTGAAAGTAAGGTTTACAAAAAAGGAAAAGAAATGATTCTTGACGGAGTGAAGGAAGGAATTTTTGAACAAGCAAAAAACGGAGAAATAAAAATTAATCTTGAGGAAGAAAAACTCGGAGAAAAAATCCTTTTGAGAAAAGACGGAACGTCAGTGTATATTGTCTTTGATCTTGCGCTCGCAAAAATAAAGTTTGAGGATTATAAATTGAACAAATCTTTTTACGTTGTCGGAAATGAGCAGGATTACCATTTCAATGTTCTCTTTTCCATTCTGAAAAAGCTTGGTTTTGAAAAAGAAATGAAACACATTTCTTACGGCATGGTGAATCTCCCGACGGGGAAAATGAAAAGCCGTGAAGGAACTGTCGTCGACGCCGATGATTTGATAGAACAAGTTAGGTTGCTTGCGGAAAAAGAATTATCAAAACGGGATAAACTTTCCAAAACAGAACTTAAAAAAAGAAGTCTCATAATTGCGTTGGCGGCGATAAAATATCTTTTACTTAAGGTTGATATAAACAAGAACATGCTTTTCAATCCGAAAGAATCAGTTTCATTCGAAGGAGATACCGGTCCTTACATTCTTTACAGTTACGCGCGAGCCAGTTCAATAATGGAGAAAGCGCCGTCGGTTCAGAAAAAAGCAGAAGTAAACGAACTTGAAGAAAAAGATATAGCGCTCGTAAAAAAACTTTCACAGTTTCCTGAAATCGTCGAGAGTGCGTACAAAAATTTGAATCCGTCGCTGGTAGCGAATTATTCTTACCAACTCGCGCAAACATTCAATGAGTTTTATCACAATTGTAAGGTCATCGGCTCGGAAGAAGAAGCTTTCCGCTTGGCGTTGGTTCAATCCTTCCGACAGGTTTTGAAAAATGCGCTCGCACTTATTGGAATAGAAACTTTGGACAAGATGTAATTTTAATGAGGGGGTAGTGTACGTGCCCGCCGGCGTTCGAGGCAAGTGCCCCTCAAACAAAACTTATTTAAAGAATATTTTTCTTATTGAATAAATAAAAGGAGGTAAAAATGGTCCATATAAATTTAATGAACGAATCTTTTTTCGCAAAGATTCTCAAAGATCTAAACGTTGCTGGAGAGCTTATAAGAGCTAGGCAAGAAGAGAAGCAAGGACTTCTGGATGAATTTGGCGCAGAATCCAAGAGATTTTTCTTCGGAAAAATTTCAGAGAAAGCGCTTGCATCTTCGGTAAAGAAGACAAATATAGAACTTCAGCGACTTGACAAACAAATAAGAGAAGCCCAGGCAAGTTCGAGAGGAGCTGGAGACAGAGCATTAAAACTTGTTTCAGCACAAGCACCTGTCGGATTCAGAGCGACTCTTTCAGGAATCAGCGGAGGAAAAAAGACGAAGGCAAAGAAAAGGAAGAGTGTGAAAGGGAAAAAGAAAACAGCTAAAAAGAAAAGATAATTTTTTAAACAAAACTTATTTAAGCTGTTTCCCCTTTATTTTATCAATCAAAAATTAAACAAAGAAAACTAAATGTAATAGTTTCAAATAAATAAAAAGGAGGTTGAATTGAAATGGCAAAACAAAGCGGAAAAGTTTTGAACTTTATTGCTTGGTTAACAGGTGTGATTGTTTCGCTTGCAGTAGGATTCGCGATGGTCGGCGGGACGTTAACACTACCTACATGGCTTGGCGGTGATGTTCTTGCAATGATTGCTGGATGGGTTGTTGTAGTAACAACATTAATCGGCGTAGTGCTTGGAATATTGAAGCAGTAAACTAACTTTTATTTTATTTTTTATCTTTATTGCTTTCCCTTTTTTCTTTTTAGAAAACTTTATATCCCTCCATCTTCTTAAGAATTTATGGGGAGAAAAAGTCTGATTATTTTTCTTGGGATTCTTGTTCTGCTCATTATTTTTTTCGGATTCTGGTCCTCTAATCAAGAATCTGAAATAATAAACAAGTCTCAATGTCTCCCTAATTGGTGTTTTGATTCTTTGAATTGGTCTGAATGTGCACAAGTCGGAGGAAGACAAACTGATTCTTATCTCTGTGTTAATCCTGTTAAGATACCTGGACCATTTGATATATCAATAATTGGTGATGGAGACTGCATAAAAAAGACTAATCAAGCACTTGATTTACTGAAAGAAAAATCTCCAAGTGATTATGTTTATGTTACAAATTATATCCATACAATAGAATGTCCTGAGGATATATATTCTATCAATTCTGGACTTGGAGGAATAAAGATTCAATATCCTCCAAGATTCTATTTTAACAAGGGGGAAGAAGGATATTACAACTCTGAGCAAGATACGATCTGGTTTGCCTCAGCATTTGTCCACGAAGCATGTCATTCTAATCTATATTATAACTACTTCTTTGAAAATCAGGAAGTATATACAGACAGTCAAGTTCCTATGGAAGCATATAGTTTAGAATATGGTGAACACTATTGCCAAGATGTGCAGTATGAAATATTAAAGAAATTAGGTGCTGAAGGATATAATTTTGATCATTTTCACGATGTTGATAATTGGTGGTAAATTAATTCTTCGAAATAGAAACGTATAAAAAGTAAAAATCCATGTTAGAGTATGGTTAATGCTAGTGTTGAGGTGAGCAAAAAAGTTTCTTATAATCCCTTCAAAATGTGGGGTGCTTGGGTTGGTGCAATATCATCATACGGTTTTTTTATTTATGATGGAATTGCGCAGAATACTAATTCACAAGGAATAATTTTTCTGCTTCTCAGATTCTTCTCATCAATACCGCGAGCAATTTATAATTCTCTTCCCCATGGATTTACCACAGTTCTCACAATGTTAATTGTAGGTTTCTTAGTCGGCTGGATAGTCCATTCTCTATTCAGATATTTAAAAGTTAGTGGAAAGATATTTGCTCGTGGTGGAAATGTTTCTTATAATCCATTCAAAATGTGGGGTGCTTGGCTTGGAGCAGGATTATCTGCTCCATGGGTTTTGCTTTTAACACTATCCATGGGATTTGCCAATCCTGCAAAGATTAATGCATCTTTAACTGTAACTATCATAACTTTGATAGTATTCACTCCCTTAAGTCTATTCTTAATCGGTTGGGGAATCCACTCTCTTGTAAGATATTTGAAGAACAGAAGATAATCACTTATCAACTTCCCCAGTTCTTTTCTTAGGAATAAAAAACTTATCTAAAATTTTCAAAACTTCATCTTTGTGTTCTTTCTTTCCGAGTCCTTTCCAGTCAAGTAAAATAACATCCACTTCTTCCTCAGTTTTTTCTATCGCCTCGCGAACCATTTCTTCTGTTAGTGGAAACGCATTCTGCGAAATAACATGTGAAATTGCCACGTTTGAATTTTCCTGTATTTTGTTGAAGTTCGGACAGTAGTGCGGCCCGCCTACGGCGACAGCAACTTCATTGTAAGGATTTTCTTTGAAGCTCTCCATTGAATCTGAAATCGTCTTCGCAATGATAAACGCAGCTCTCCTGTCAGTCCATTCCGTTTCTGTAGAACCAATCTCAATAAAAACGCACGGCTTGTCTATAAGCGGACCGTGATGCGTTGTCTCCATTGTAACCTTATAATTTCTCAAATCATGTTTCTCCACATTTTCTTCAAGTTTTGTAAAAAGATGTTTGAAGAACAGCGCGGAACTTTTGCAAACCTTTCCCTTCTCACCACCATAATCTGCTGTTCGCCAATTTCCCGGCGCGTGAACCGAAAGCGTTTTCTCTCCGCTTTCAGAAGCGTGCTTTGACGCAAAAATCACAAAATCAAAATCGTTTATTTTCTCAGGGTCAAGACTCTCAGTATAAATTATTTCTTTATCAACAAGGTAAAATTTAAACTTCTCAGAACTTCCAGGAAACTGCGACAACTGAGTCGTGATGTTTATTCCTGCCTTGTCAAGCTTCGAAGCCACTATCAAAAACTTTTTGTACATGCTTAAATATAAAAATCCAGTTTCTTAAATATTACCATGCAATCCCTCAATTTTCTAATTGGCATAATTGTCCTAATCTTAGGTTTTCCAATAGGCAATTATCTCGCTAAGAAAACAGGAGACGAACTTCATTTAGGACAGCGTTGGTTCAA
>JAHJUA010000079.1 GCA_018829425.1 Nanobdellota archaeon
AACAATTATAAACTTGAGCGGCATTTAATCTTGTAGAAAATACTACGGATATATTACATATCATTTCACGTTCACTTTCATTGTTCCCAGAAAGTTAGTTAGTTGATAGTTTAGAAGTCCGATATTTTTCTATAAATTAAATAAATTAAGGAGTTAAAATGGCAAAAATAAGTCCAGTATCGATCAAATATATGATACATGCAAGTTTTAGAGTGGAAGGCGCCCTTGAAAAGCCAGACATAATCGGAGCTCTATTCGGCCAGACAGAAGGTCTTTTGGGCTCGGACTTGGAAATGCGCGAACTTCAGAAAGAAGGAAAAATAGGAAGAATTGAAGTTGAGCTGGAAAGAAGAGACAAAAGCACCAGCGGAGTTATCAAAATTCCTACTGCCCTTGATCAATCTGAAACAACTCTTATTGCTGCAGCAGTTGAGACCATAGAAAAAATTGGTCCGTGCGATGCGCAAGTTGAGATTGAAAAGATTGAAGATGTTCGTGGAAACAAGCGAGATTATATTATTGAAAGGGCCAAGAAACTCATGTTAGAACTCAGTGGAGGGACTGATTCGAGAGAGATTTCTAAGGAAATTAACGAGTCCCGAAGGACCGGTGCAGTAAAGGAATACGGAGATGAAAAGCTGCCCTATGGAGACATGTCAGAAAAAGAACTGATTGTCGTCGAAGGTCGCGCTGATGTTTTGAATTTGTTGAAAGCGGGCGTTAAAAACGTTATCGCTATGAACGGAACGAAACTGCCGGACAGCATAAGAAAATTGAGCGAGGAAAAAGACATAACGCTTTTTGTTGATGGCGACAGAGGCGGAAAGTTGATTGCTCAAAATGTTGTTGACAACGCGAAGGTTAAAGATATCTGCGTTGCACCGAGCGGTAAAGAAGTTGAAGAGCTAACCGGAAAGGAAATCCTGCAAGCGTTGAGAAAGAGAGTTTCTCCGCAGGAGTTCCTTGCCGGCTCTTCCGGCTTTTCAAACTCGTCAAGAAGAGATTCTGTCCGAAGTAATGATGAAGAACCAAAGACCGAAAAACTTAGTTCAAAGATGAATGAAGATCTTAGAAAAATCGCGGGAGAAAATGAAGGCAAAGCAGTTCTTTTAGATTCAAAACTTGGAGAAATAAAAAGTGTTCCTGTGCGTTCTGTAGTCAGTGCAATAAAGAGTGCGGGCAAAGTGTTTGCTATAGTTATGGATGGCACGGCAACAAAGCCGATGATAATCGCAGCGGAAGACGCTGGAGTAAAGGCGATTGTCGCGAAGAATTTTTCTACAACTGATACGAGTATTGAGTTGCTTAGTTTCTGATTATAATTCTCAATCACAATAATTGTTAAATAGTTTGATTTTAGAGTTGGATCATGATAACAGGACTTGACAAAATAAAAGAGGCGCTTGTCGGGAGAACTTTTATCGACACCCGCTTTGGAAGGGATAAGATTTTTATTGAAGATGTTGTATATCGGGAAGAATATTCATCTCGAGTGTCAAGATGGTCCCGGCCTGTTAAAAATCCGCAGATATACATAAAGGCATACTCTCTTACTTCAAATAGCAGAATCCAGAGATTTATAACTGAACTTCCATGGTTGCAGAAGTTTGAAGTTGAAGGAGATTTTGGAGGTCCCGCTTTGACTGCAAATGAGGCAGAAATCCTCTGCTATCGTGAAGCAGAACTCGTCGGCAGAAATCCGGGTGATAAGCCAGCGGACCTTTGATGATTCTCATAAGATTAAGATTTTGCGGAATTTATATTTGGCTCGCTGCGCTCGCAATTTTTTAACGCGCTGGCGCGCAAGATAACAAAGTAAAATCACGCGGGTTGTATTATTAATTCGTTTTAAATCCGAGCGCTTCGCACGAGGCAAATTTTATAAACTTCTTCTTGCTTAATTTTTTATGGAAAAACAATCAACAAATGTAACTCGCGAGGAACTTGATGGATTTCTGCGCGAGCTTGAAAGTTTGAAATCGACTATTGAAGTTCTGCGCGATGGAGAGATGATGAAGCAGATTCGTGAGAGTGAAGAAAACATAAAGAAAGGCAAGACCCGGCTTTTTGATATTGATGCTTAGTAGATTTTGTGAGAACCAATCGCTTCAAAATATATTATTCTTTTAGCATCATTTACTGAATAGATTAATCTTATGTTTGAGCCGAGCCAGCAAGCCCACTTTCCGCGCAGTTCGCCTTTCAATGGATGTGCGCCGGCGGCACTGTGAGGATTCTCTCTTAATCTCATTAGCTTACTCTGAACATCTTTTCTTTCGTTAAAATATCTTCTTAAATCTTTTTCAACTTTAGAATTTGCAAAATGAATTTTATACATATCCCTCCTATGAGTTTCTCATTTATAAAAATTTTGAACACTAAATCTCCGACGGAAAATCACACTTTTCAAAAACATTAACCACCAACTGATAGTGCCTCGAACGCCGGCGGGCACGAAAATTCACGAATTGTTCCTAACAGTTAGTACTCTTGAGTTAACAATTAGTGTTATCACCATAAAGTTTATAAACGAGTTCTTGGTCAATAAATTATAAGGAAGACCTAGTCTTCTAGAACAAATAAATAAAATGGAAAAACAAATGAATACAAAGAAACTTTTGGTTTCTTTTGTGATGCTTGTAAGCGTTTTGTTCCTTGTTGCTACAGTAAGTGCTCAGCTTGCAGGTAGTGTTGTGGTTAAGGTTAACGATGTTAAC
>JAHJUA010000080.1 GCA_018829425.1 Nanobdellota archaeon
ATAATTTCTTCTTTTATCTGCGAAGTTATAAGGAACTTCCCGTCAAATATTTTTTTCAAATCTCGAATTATATCTATTATTCCATTCATCGAGAAACTTATCAGCGCCCCAGCGTCAAAGACGATTGCTTTTTTTGTTTCGTTGGTCATTTTATTCTTTTTTGGACTGCCTCCAAATTTCTTTTATCTTTGCTTCTGAGATATTTGAACATAAAATCAATAACCAATTGGCACTCACGCTTTATTTTTTCCTGAGCATTGTAAGTTTCTTTTTTATTTTTATATTTTTTCGATTTGTAAAAATACACAGTCAGCAAGACCAATTTATTATCCATAAAAATCAATTCGTAATAAGGTTTCTTCTCAATGCCATAAATATCAATGTCTATATCCGAGTAATGTTTCAATAGTTTTTTCGCGCTTGAACCTACAATTTCAATCTCATACTTGCCAAACTTTTTGCTTAGATTATTCACAAGTTGATTTTGGTTTTGGAATTTTTGTATCATCTTAACCAAAAAGATCCATAGCAAGTTTAATTCTGGCCTTCACGCCGACAGTTCTGTTTTCAGGAGCATCTGACATACCTTTCTCGCCGGCATAACTCGCAAGCTCGTAAAGCGTAATACCGAGAAGATTCGCAGTCGTCTCCATCGAAGTTCCGTGATCATAAATCTTGGAAGCCTTGTTGATGCTCGCCCGCCTAAAAACTTCTTCAATGCTCGTCTTTAATCTTCCCGAAAGTTTTCCGATGGCGCCCCTAATCACTTTTATGTTCTTCCGATAACCCTCGTCGTCATTTTTCTCAATTGAAATTATAATTTTATCTAATGCATTAAGATAGATTTTGTAGAACTCCTGCCAGCCTTCCATCTCTTTGTAGTCCTCTCTTTCAATTATTTTTCCCAAAGAATAAACCACAACCGCCGCCGCAATATTATCCGGATCCTGTGTTAGCGCCGCAGTGTTCGTCGTTTGGTTACTAAGATTTCTAACCTTCCCGGAGTCTCCACGAAGAACAGCCTCTTTTGTCTCCTTAAATATTCTAAGAATGTTATCCCTCTCTTGCATGATTAAGGTTAGATATGTGGATTAATAAATGTTTTTAGATTGCGAACAAAGTGAGTCCAATTTAGTTTTTTCTACCATTGTAGTTTCTTTCGTTCGGATTTTAGACGAACGAGGGGGAATGAAATGAACCCTTTTGTAAAAAGAAACCCAAATGTTACATTTTTATATTCTTTTTTCCTTAATGAAAGATGAGACAAGCAATTCTCGACACGAGTTTTATTCTAACCTGCGCAAAGCAAAAGATAGATTTTTTCAATTATCTTTTTGAAGAAGGCATAAAGCCAGTTGTTCCCAAACAAACAATTTCAGAATTAAAAAGTCTCAACGCGGAACTCGCACTAAAGATTCTTGAAGGAAAAGAATTCCAAATAGTTCGTCTTCCAGGAAAAGACGCGGACAATGCTATAATCGCTTTCGTTAAAAAAAATCCCGAAGCAATTGTCGCCACGCTTGACCGCGGATTACAAAAGAAAATCAAAAATAGGAAACTTGTTATAAGGGGCAAGAAAAAGTTGGAAATTATTTAATCTTTACACACGATAAAATAATTTTACTACACCTTCAAGAGTATCCACATCTTTTGGACTAAGATAATCTCCATTCTTCCTTAACTCTTCAGCGCATTTTCTTCCCTGATTTTTAAAAAATCTATTTAGTTTTCTCCGGCCATCCCGAATATCATACCTATCAAAATCACGAGCAATTTCTGAAAGCATTTGATGGTCTTCTAATCTTAGGTCAACTGGCATCCCTCTCTTTTCGGATCTGAGCTCAAAGAGAGTCTTATCAATTTTCCACATAATCCGAGAGTATTCTTCTTGAGCGGTTTTAAATTGAGCCGGAGTGAGATCACCATTGTGCTCCATAAGAATAAATGGCAGATGTCTGCCCATGAAACTTAACCCAATATTTCTGGCATCCTCAAGGGTTGTGGGGGGTATCTTTGGCAAGAGCACATATGTATGTTGAAATCCAGAAGTCATGATTGAAGTATAGGGCAAAGCATTAATTGCTACTGCTGCACCTTGTACGAGAGTCACTTCAGACAATCCATTTCTTTCTGTCACTAATTCAGGCATAAGCGCAACACCAATTTTTGGATCTAAAACATATTCTGGAAGACCAATTGGGTCTAAGGGTAACCCATACTCTCTTACTTTAGAAATCATCATTTTTGGAGGCATTTGCTCAAAAAAGCTTTGAATATGTTTGCTATTCCTTGGATGAATAATGCGCCCCTTTGTCAGAGAATTTCTGTTTTCAGGAATATCAATCATTAGAACCTCCTTTTTTTCGTGATGAAAATCTTTGCCCTCACATAGTGTGCAGGAACTAGTAGGTGATCCTTGGACAGATTGGAGATACCCACAATCATCACATATGTTCACCATCGTTGGTTCCACATAAACAGTTCCTGAAGACACAAGTTGTTTTATTCTATGTTTAAGCCAGGTTTTTGTAGAGTCATCGTCATCCCGAATTACATCTCTTCCTTCGCGCGGAACCCCAAGTTCTTCTAACATAGCATATTTATCTTTGAGAAGTGCTGATGAAAAATCCATTCTGGAACTATGCTCGCGTTGATTTTGAAAGGCTTTATCCATTCTCATTCCTATGCAGTTCCATAAATCTACTCGAGGTACCGCCTTTCCGGACTCGTATTCTGATACTCGCGTCATATTCTCTGCCACTAACATGGGAATGAATCTGTGTACAACTTTCTCGCTTTTCGTGTCAAGATTTTGAGATGCTGATGCAATTGTTAATTTTTTATCTAATCTGTTCATTTTAATCCAAAACGAGACACAACACAAACTTTTTAAAATTTGTGTTGTAACTAACTTTGGAGTAAGAACACTAAACATTAATATGACAGAAAGCGAGAAATCTTGCATATATCAAAGTAAGGATGGACATCTTTATATGCCAAATTCGAAGGTTAATATTCAGGAAGAATACAAACCGGTTATTGAGGATGTTCTAAGCTTTTTTAAGAAGTTAAATAATAAGAATATACATAGCATCTATTTAAGGGGATCTCTTGTATTTGGTTCAGGAATAAAAGGTTTGTCAGATATAGATTTTTTTATAATAACATTAAAACCTTTAACAGATTTTGATCGGCAAATGATACAAAAACACATGGATAATTTGAACAAAAAATATTTTTTTATAACTCGGTTTGACATCGGATACTTTGTTCTGGATCAAATATTATCAATGAAAGAAAATGTTTTGATAAAACTGACCTCGATATGCATCTACGGCGAGGATATTAAAAATAAGATAAAAGATCCTCGGCCCGGAAAAGACCTAACCATATCCCTATCACTTCTGGAAGGCGAGATATCAAAGACAAGAAATGAGATTAAAAGGGGTTTATATGATGAAACCAATACAAAAGCAATGTGTGTTTGGATAATGAAACGCATTGTTAGGTCTGGCCTTGAGATTGTGTCTAGTAGAGAAGGATGCTTTACAAGAAATTTGGGGATATGTTTTGATAAATTTTCAGAGTATTATCTTGGTAAAAAGGATAACATGCACAAGGCGCTTTCTTTAGCCTTAGAACCGACAAACGATATTAAAATAATCGAAGGTGTTTTTGAGAGTATCGGAAATTGGTTGGTGTCTGAAGGCAAAAGATTGAATTTAATCCAACAAAGCAGCGAAAACATAAACAAAGTTATGGTAAATAAGATTACCTCTTTATTTAATAAAAACAGAATTATTTGTTTATTGAGATATGGACCAAAAGAAAAATTTGAGGGTTCACTCCCTGCTGATTTTGATTTTCTGCTTTTGCTTGACAAATATCAGAATAATGATTATCTGTTGCTATCTTGCTTCAAAAAATTAGATCTTCCGGTTGAAGTCTTTATAGATTACAAGGACCAGATTATCTCAAAAGGAATTAAAAATTATCAGCGGGGCCGTCATGGATCCTATTTTTTCAAAATTTTGGCTTCAGCAGAAACTTTGTTTGGGAATAATTTTTATAAAGAAAATGAAAACCAATTGGACAATAACAAAATCAATTCAGATTTACTATACCGCGTAGAGGAGTATTTTTATAGAATACAGAAAAGTGTAATCAATGATGGAAAGTCTAGCAAAAGTGAGATAGAAAAATATCTTGGCAGGATTTTGACTGATCTGATGTTAGTAACCGGCGAGATTCAGTTTCAGGATATGCACAATCACCATTATACCCATATAATATTTGATGTGCTAAAATCTACTAATATTATCAGCACCCATACAAAAAATTTAATAAAGGAGTTTACATCTAAATCAATATTAGATATCATCCTTTTGGGCGAGATTATTGGAGAGTTATATGAACAATATCTAAAAATAAGGCATAACACCAAAATATGAAAACCATATGCTCATCCAAATACGGAAATTTATTTTTTACTTACATCTTGTCAGAAGGTGCAACTTCAAATGGAGCAATAGTGCTCTTAGATGGTCTACCTAGCAATCCATCAAGTAAGGACCAATTAATGCAAAAATTATCTGAGTATAACTACGATGTGTTTTTTCCGAGATATGAGGGAACATGGGAATCAAAAGGAAAGTTTCTGGAGCGAGCCCCAAGCGAGCCCATCATTGGGTTTATTGAAGCATTGGGAAAAGGAGAAAATATAGGAAATAATAAATATAAAGCTAAGAAAGTATTTCTTTTGGGGGCTAGCTTTGGGGGAGGAGTTGCTCTGGATATTGCATTTAAATATCCTGTTGACAAGATTTGTGTTACATCTCCCGTGATAAGTTTTAAAGGAGTTAAAGGAATAAAAACTCTTGGAGATTATCTAAAGACAGAGCATAGCAAAAACTACCGTTTTGATTTAAAGGAATGGCAGAAGCTTATCCAAGATGAAGTTTGGAATTTAAAAAATAATGAAATAAAAAATCCTTCTGGTATCTTGATAGTGGCCGGGAAGAATGATGACCAAATAAAAGAAAGTGATGTGGTTAAATTTGGGGGGACAAGTCATATCAAGGTCATAACTTGCGATTTGGGCCATATAACATTAAGTAAAATATCAGATTCAATTTTGCTGGAGATACTTAATTTCTTTTCCAAATAAAGCAACCTTTTTAAACCAACTTTAACTATTTTTTTAGTAAAATGTTCTATCTAACTGAAGTTGAGGATTATGTAAGGGTCGAGCCGAAGCTTTTCGGTCTACCTACCATGGAAGCTGTTGATAAACAACTTAGAGAATCTTATGCGGACTATTACGACAAAGAATTAGGAAAGGTCGTCGTGGTGATTGATGTTCTTACCGTTGGCGACGGAGTAATAATTCCTGGCGACGGCGCAGCATACTACAACACAAAGTTCAGACTCCTTGTGTGGAAACCTGAAATGAATGAAATCTCTTACGGAATGATTTCTGAAATAACAAACTTCGGAGCTTTCATCAACCTCGGCGTCATGAGAGGAATGATTCACATAAGTCAAACCATGGAAGATTATGTAAGCTTCAGTAAAACAAATACTCTAACAGGAAAATCCACAAAGCGAATTTTAAAACAGAACGATCTCTGCCTAGCTCGTATCGTTGCGATAAGCCACAAGGGAGACGATCCAAAAATAGGACTCACCATGAGGCAACCAGGATTAGGAAAAATAGAATGGATAAAAGAAGACGCAGCTAAGAGTGAGAGCGATTCTAAGAAAGCAATGGCTATGGAAGCTAAAGCAGTTAAAGGAAAAGAAAGTAAAGGAGGCAAGAAATAATGGGAGAAACAAACACCTTGGAATTAAATGTTTTGGGAATCGCAAGAGAAATGGCAGATGTAGTTCAAGGTCCATTTGGACCCTTTGATCTATCTTACGAGGAATTAGGAAGATATGTCACAATATTTCGCGGAACTGAATTTGTGGTTTCATCTAGAATTTCCAGTACTCCTGGAAGATATGATTTAGTTATTGTGCGCAGAACGGAGGCCCAGAGTTAAATGGCAAAGAAAAAAGCTTGCAGAATATGTAACACAATTTATGAAGGAGACAAGTGCACAAAGTGCGACTCCAAAGAATCCATCGAAGGTTACAAGGGAAGAGTTGTTGTTCTTGATCCCGAGAAGTCTGAAATCGCCAAAAAACTTAATCTAAAAGATAAAGGAAACTTTGCTATCAAAACAAGATAAAATGAAAATCAGTCATGAACCAAAATTAAGGGAAGTTGACGGTCAAGCAAATTTGAAGGAGGTTGAAGGTCAAGGAACCTAGGTTCCTTACCGTGTCTTACCATGGAATTAAAAATTACTACAGAAAAGGAAAACGCTTTGTTCGGCAGAAAGGAAGTTGCAGGAACTATAGAGTCAGAGATAACTCCTAGCCGAGTCGACACCTTAAAGGCTCTGTCCGAAAAATTTAAAGTTCTCGAGGGAAACATAAAGATAAAAGGAATCAACGGAAAGTTCGGCTCAAAGACATTTCAAATTGAAGCGAACATTTATTCTTCTGAAGAAGAGAAAGATAAAACCGAATTGAAAAAGAAAAAAGATGCTCCTGCTCCCGTAAAACAAGAAGAGGCGAAGCCAGAAGCGGCAGAGCCGCCAAAAGAAGGCGAAGCACCAAGCGAGCCTGCAAAAGAAGAACCAAAGGAAGAAGAAAA
>JAHJUA010000081.1 GCA_018829425.1 Nanobdellota archaeon
ACAGCATAGAAAATAACACTAAACAATCCTCCAATGAACAGAATCTCAAATGCTCTCCATCCTTTAACGTGGTAATTTGTCTTTGCAATCCATATAGAAAGAACAAGGTTTACAATCAGAAGAACATAATAAATAACCTGCCCAACAGAACTAGCAAGAGAGGGCTGAACTAAAGCCAAAACCGCTCCAATGATAAAAGGGATCCAAAGAACTTTCATAGCTAATCCATAACCTGTATTTTCAGTTTTGTAAAGTTTAGAAGAAAGCTTCAGAAAAAAAGCAGAAATAAAAAATCCTGCTACCAAAAACAGACCTGTTGAAAGCCACGCAACCATTGTAAAATTATGGAGTAAAAAACACCTTAAATAACTTTTTATATGGAAATTTCTTGAAAAAGGGATGAATGAGCAAGGTGGAACATATCGAGGATTACTGAAATGGATAATAGTAATTGTGATTGGTGCAGTTGCCCTATTTTATCTTGGAATTGGAGGCTCAGAGAGATATACTGGTGGAGGGATTAATTGGATTATTTACGGAATCCTGGGAATCCTTGCAATATATGCTATCATAAGATATGCAAGGTTAAACAAAGAAGAAAGAGAAATTCAAAACAAAAAGATATCAACAGGTCAGTTATTGTCTGGAACCTTAATCAAACCTGAAATACCCTATACAATTATTACTGCAATTCTTGGATTAGCAGTAGGAATTTATATTTTATTTAAAACACCATTTAAATCGTTTGGATGGATAGCAATTGGAACGGCGACGGCAGTAATAATTGTCTCAGTTGTATCTTGGAAATTCTGGGCAAAAGAATAACATTTTTAATCCCCTCTCTCTTCACTAAATCATGAATCTCAACGACGCAATAAAAACAAGACACAGCGTAAAAAAGTTTACTGAGAAAAAACCAGACTGGCGCGACATTATCGAATGCATCGACGCAGCTCGTTACGCTCCAATGGCAGGCGCAAACTATTCAATGAAATTTATTCTTGTCTCGGATTCCAATTCAATAAACAAAATTGCAGAGGCCGCGCAACAGGATTTCATAAAAAAGGCGCAATATGTCGTCGTCGCTTGCTCAAATCCTTCAAGAACTATTAATGCTTACGGAAAGAGCGGAGAAGTTTACGCAAGACAACAAGCAGGCGCCGCAATGCAAAACTTCTTACTCAGCATAACCGAACACAAACTCGCAACGTGCTGGATTGGACACTTTACTGAAGAAACAATAAAAAAGGAATTTGACATTCCAAAAGACGTGAACGTTGAAGCAGTCTTCCCCATAGGATATGAAAAAGAAAAGAAGCACACAAAGAAATCTCCAATTGATCTTGACAGAATTTTATACTTTCATGTCTACGATAAGAAAAAGATGAAGAAACTGAGTAAGCCTTACTAATCCTCTATTGTTTCTCGATTTTTGGATAAATAATCAGATAATTGCCATGACCTAAAGATATTATTCAAAGCGAAGCCGAGAGCTACAGGCACCGTAGCTTCAAATAATCCAAAATCAAATGCACCTAACTGGGAACCATCTTGATTTCCAGTCATAAGGTCAACAAGACCTCCTGCGACCATGCCTTCTCCAGACCTACAAGCTAAATCTGCAATTTTATATTTCAAAAAACCTTTGGAATTTTCTCTTGCTTTCTCATAGAATCTTATAGGATAATTTTTCCAAGTATCAAAATAATCTTTATTGCTCATTCTTTCTCACCTCCTTCCGCTCTATTCATCATTTCTCTTCCCTTCGAATCTCTTTCTCTTCGTTGAAGTTCTCGATGAACTAAATACATCCCTGCCCCAATTTCTCCCCATTTAGCAAGGTTCCTTATCTGATGTCTGAAAGTAGAATAAGCACTCGCAATATCGTCGGCAGCATGACCCAGAACTCCTCTCGCAATCCCGCCAGCTATCTGAAGCTTTTCCCTTGTTGCATATTTTGTTTCTTCCATATTTTTCTCCACAAAGTTTATCACTCTGTAATTACACTTAGAAAAATACCTCTTTATATATTGTCTCCCCCGTTCAGGGTATATAATCTAAAGGTTTTAGAAAAATTATATCCCTTACTAACTATCCTCGGGACAAATTCGCGCGAAGTGCAGAAATCACTCTTTTCCCTAAAGGGCTAAAAAATAAAATTCAAAATAAAAAAATAGTTAGATCTTAAATTCTTTCAAATAACTTCCAATTTGTTCGAGCTCTTTCTGAATCGCTTGTCCTTCTGTTACAAGTCTTCCATGTTTGTCTTTTCCCTCTTTCATTTCCTTAAGCAAGTCCTTGTAACATTCTTGGACAAAAACCAACAATCCATTTATCGCTTCCTGGCTAAATCCACTTGGTGGCATTTTATTACTCCTTTGTTTTATTTAATTATTAATAACCAACATGAAGTCATTTTATACATTGTCTCCCCTGTTAAAGGGGTAGAATAGAAAAACTTAATAACCCTCAGAACTCAAATAAAATAATGGAAAAGGAATCACTCATAAACCTAGGGTTAACAGACGGAGAAGCTAAAGTTTACCTTGCTCTACTGAAACTCGGTTCAGTAACAGTCGGCCCAATAGTCAAAGGAGCAAACGTAGCTTATTCCAACATTTATGAAATTCTCGAAAGGCTTCTCGAAAAAGGTTTAATATCATTTATCATAAAAGAAAAAACAAAATACTTTCAGGCAGTTCCCCCCTCACGACTAAGCGAATTTCTAGAAAAAAAAGAAGATGACCTTGAAGAACAAAAAGCAAATCTTAAGGACATAATACCTCAACTTGAAAAACTACAAAACCCCACTTCAAGACAAGAAGCCGAAATTTTCACAGGACTCAGGGGCATAAAAACTGCTTATGAAAGGCTAATTAAAGAAGCCGAAGAGAATAAATCGAAATGGTTATTCTTCTATGTAGGAAGTGGTAATGATAAAGCAGATGAATTTTATGCAAGAGAATATCAAAAATCAAGAAATATAGAAAAAGATATGATGGGAATAGCCAAGAAGGAATACAAATCTTCCAAATTCATCAAGAGCACAAAGTTCAAAATGAAATATGTAGACTTCCCAGTCCCTGGAAACATCGATATAGTGAATGACAATCTTCTTTTCATAACGTGGTCTGAAACGCCCTTCGCAGTTTTAATCCAATCAGAAGAAATGTCAAACAACTTCAAGAATTATTTTTATTCAATTTGGAAAAGTAAAAAATAACCTCGCT
>JAHJUA010000082.1 GCA_018829425.1 Nanobdellota archaeon
CGTTCGCCTTTTTCATCGATTCTGTTATTGCTTCTCGAATCGCAGGATAAACTTGCGCAGGTCCACGATGAATCGCGTCCTCGTGAAGCTTAGTATCAACAAGCGCAATTCTAAGTTTCATGCACGGCTCCCTCGCTAAAGGCCCTTGGTCCATAACCATCTCAAAAGCGTCAAGAACCATTTCTATAATTTCACCGATATGAACCTCTCCTCGCGTTTCATCTAAGAAAATATTACCTTTGTAAACATCTCTCAAGTTTCTTATATCCTCTCCAGACCAACCGAGTTTTGAAAGAACTTCTGCAGCACTATCGCTCTTTTTTTTAATTCTCCCCTCGGAAAGATCGCCACTTTTTATCGCGTCATAAACATCATCTGCAAGAGGCTCAACTTTCATGAAAAAACTATTGTGTTTGTTTGGACTCCTTCCTTCAACACTTGGAGACTCCTTGCTCACAGTTTCCCTGTAAACAATAATTGGAGCCGAGGTCTTAACCGGCAGACCCTTCTCTGTCTTGATTCTATTTTCAATAATTTCAAGATGCAACTCTCCCATTCCTGACATCAAAGATTCTCCCGTCTGCTCGTTAATCTCTATCTTTATAGAAGGATCTTCTTTCCTAATTTGTTTTAAAATTTCAACAAGCTTCGGAAGGTCCGCAGCTTTTGTAGCTTCAATTGATTTTGTAACAACAGGGTCAAAAAGGTGCTTGATTGCTTCAAGAGGTTCCATTTCTTTCTTGCTCACAGTTTCTCCCACAAACACATCTTTCAAACCGACAATCCCGACGATGTTTCCAGCGCTAACATCTTCAACAACAAGTCTCTGTGCTCCCCTGTAAACAGAAACTTGCTGGACTCTCGTTGTTCTCTTCGCGAGATTCATGTAGACTTCATCTCCCTGTTTTATAGTTCCTGAAAACAATCGCCCGCATGCAATTTCACCAGCGTGCTTGTCAACAACAATTTTGATTGGAACAAAAACTGGCTCGCCTTCCGCGTTACAATTCATCATAGATTTCCCAATTTCAGAATTGACATCTCCGTGCCATATTTTAGGAATCCTATATTTCTGCGCGTCAACAGGATTAGGATGATGCTTCACAGCCATATTAAGAACAACTTCGTGAAGCGGCGCTTTTTTCGCAAGTGCCTTATGATCATCTTTTCCGTAAGCATCAATAACATCCTTGAATGTTATTTTATTTTTTTCCATATAAGGGAAACTTAGTGCCCAGTTGTGAAACGCGGAACCGAAAGCAACTGTTCCCTCCCCCACGCCGACTTTCCACTTTTCTTTATATCCTTCCGGCGCGATATTTTCTATTAGCTGATTAACATGGTCAATTATTTTAACGAACTTTTTCTGCATTTCTTCTGGTGTAAGTTTAACTTCCTTAATCAATCTGTCAACTTTATTTATGAAAAGAACTGGTTTAACTAACTCTTTAAGTGCCTGTCTAACAACTGTTTCTGTTTGGGGCATAACTCCCTCAACCGCACAAGAAAGAATGATACATCCATCAACAGCTCTCATGGCTCGCGTAACGTCGCCGCCGAAGTCAACGTGCCCTGGAGTGTCGATAAGATTGATTAAATATTCTTCTCCTTCAATCTTGTGAACCATGCTAACAGATGCAGAATCAATTGTAATTCCTCTTTCGGTTTCATCCTCGTGAAAATCCAAAACACATTGCTTTCCTGCAAGTGCCTCAGACATCATTCCTGCGCCCGCAAGAAGATTATCAGAGAAAGTTGTTTTCCCATGGTCAATGTGCGCAGCAATCGCTATGTTTCTAATATGAGTCTGCTTATGCATAAGCTCTTCAATTTTTTTTGTTTTTTCGTCTGCCATGATTTTTTAACTTTAACTCGCTCGCTGCGCTCGCAAATTGACATTGTTCCAAATTCGGCTTTGCCAGAATTTTCCACGTTAATTTTATTTAAGCGAAAATTCCGTGCCCGCCGGCGTTCGAGGCTTTTGAGTATCAACTGTGAGCGCTTTAGCGCGAACCAATACAATCATTCAAGAAAAAATTTGTTTTTAAATTTGTTGGTGCGAGTCCATTTCTTTTGCTCTTCTTCTAGAGTTAACTAAATAATCTATAAGGTTACTGGTGGCCATCGCTCCGAAATATTCTTTCGTTACTCCTCTTGACTGGGCATATGCAAGTAGGGGAATGTGGATAATAAATGTTCCTACCATATGACTTGCACATTCACTAAATTTCTCCAAAGTGGATGTAAGATCATTTTGGATCGCTGTGTCCCAAAAATCGTCTATTGTTTTGCCGAGATTCCTGACACCAGTCCACAGAGCAAAAGGAGTGTATAGAGCATGAAAAAGCCCCCCTGCCTGCCCCCTTTAGAGCTACCCCCACATATTGAGAATCACTTTTGATTTTTTCTATGGGGAAGACCATTTCAATGGTTGAAGAGTTTTCAACTTTAAAAGAATTATTGTGATTGAGAAATATGGCTTACCTCGCGCTATCCGCTTGCTTTTCAACCTCATTCAAAACCCAATCGTATATAAGTTGAGAAGATCCTCTACCTATAGGGATTCCATAATGCTCGAAAGGTGAATCATAATTTAATGTAGCATTTCTAACTCTCCCAATAGGCTCCCCATTATGATAATCTTCAATCTTACAAGTTACTCCCTGCCCTTCTTTTATTCTAGCGCTCATTTCATTCCCAGAACTACGAAAATGTCTAAAAGTCAAACTATATTCAACAGGACTTTGATTAAGTGTATCTCTTCCTGTAAAAGTATAAGAAACATTTAAAGTATCCTTCTTTTCATTAACAAGAGCCTTCTTTTCTCCTCGAGACTTTAGAAATGCCTCTATTTTAGCTAAATCTGCTCCAAACAAAGGAACTGTGCTCAATAAACTGACCAATCCCCCAACAATAATACTTGTATTTATAAATCTCATTTTACCTCGCACTATCCGCTTGCTTCTCTGCCTCATTCCTTTTTCTGACTGCAAAACTATCTCCATTGTTTTCAGATGCAAGAAGTATTTCTTCAGAAAGAGCTTGCGAAAGACTTTTCTTTTTCCCGAACGCCTTGTCGCTCGCGCCGTGAACGATATGCTTCAGCGCGAGGCTCACACGCCGCGCTGGGGAAACATCAACCGCTTGGGGATAACGCGCACCACCATATTCAATAACTGTAGTCTCATCTCGCGGCGCAGAGTTCTCCACGGCTTTAACA
>JAHJUA010000083.1 GCA_018829425.1 Nanobdellota archaeon
ACAGAAGCTTCGGCGACTGTTTCAGCTCACAATTACTAAAAGCCTCAATGTATTTATTTTGAACACACAAACCAAAAAGGATTTTTAATCCTAAGGCGCGGAGTCTCCTTTACGTTTTTTTTTATTTTGATTCTAACAAAAAACTTTTAAAGTTAAAAGATTTATAATAAATATGGAAAAACAGAATACAAATATATCAAAAGAAGAGCTAAATGAATTTATGAAGCAGATTGAAGGAGTTAAGTCAACTATAGAAATATTGCGAGATGAAAATTTGATGAATCAGATTAAGGAAAGTGAAGAACTCGAAAGAAAGGGTGCGAAGTCTTTGAAAATTAATGTTTAGTAAATTTTGTGCGAACCAATTGCTTCTATTAGAATTGTTTTTTCAGCGTCGTTGATTTTGTAAATCATTCTTATATTTGAACCGAGCCAGCATGCCCACTTTCCGGATAGTCTTCCCTGAAGCGGATGCGCGCCGCTTTCTCCTCGAGGATTTTTCTTTAGGTTCTGGAGTTTATCTTTTATTCCTGTTCTTGAAAGAATATATTCATCCAGTTCTTTTTTCACCTTTTTATTTTTCGTCTCAAGCACAAACATAGTTTTTAGAAATAATTAAAGTTTATAATTTTGCCGCTAGCAAAATTGCTATTACTTCTCTCAAATAATTTTATAAACCCATTCCTCTTCTATAAATCATGCCAAAAAGAAGAAGTGTGAAAACAAAGAGTGTGAAGAAAATGAGTTTGGGCTGTAATAAAATGAGTTGTGCTCCTGGCTGCGGAATTTACGGAGTCGGATTTATCGGTGCGCTTGTTTATTACATTCAAACAACGACAGGAATCGGGGGAACCGTTCTCGGAATCTTGAAAGCTATCGTATGGCCAGCGTTCTTGGTGTGGAAGTTGTTAGGCGGAGATTTGATTCCGAAAGCAGCGGGCGCAGCAGGTGCAGCAGCCGGTATGCCTTTTTAATCGTCGAGTTTATATCAGAAACACTCAAGTTGAAACAATCAGAATAGTATATTTTTATTTTATTTAATGTTAATTTTTCGCTCGCATACTGGTAACATGAACAGCTACGGGATTCTAGGGGTGTTGGTGTGTGGAGAATAAGGGGTTTGGGTTGTGACTGGCAATTTGGCTAGTTATTAATCAGCAAATTTAAATATAGGAATTTATTATTAATAAAATGGAAAGGCGAATAGATGTTGATGTTGTAATCTATCCTGAAGGAAAAGATAAAAATAAAGTGTATAACATTAGTTCTATGCAGGTTCCTAATGTGGTGACGCAGGGTTCTACAATAGATGAAGCCAAAAATTGGCTAAAGGAAGCGCTTGAACTTTATTTTGAATCTGCTCCATGGGAACTTGAAAGATTGATGAAAATAAAAGTTGAAGAAGATAATAATGCTCCGATGATTAGTAAATTAACATTAATATCTTAATAATTCATCAAGTTCTTTTATTGTTTCTTCTTTAATCTCAGCTTCACAGCATGCAGATAACAAATTCTGGCGTACGATGTTGCTCGGCTTTTTTACATTTACAAGAACGATTGGTCGTCGGAGAGAGTTTCCATTGATTATCAACTTTTTTGAATTCAATAAAAATGTTCTTCTTTATATTTTAGAGCAACTCTTCTTTCAGATTGTTTGAATGTTATATGAAATTTATCAAAGAATCCTTCTCTTCCAATCAGCGGAGGAAATTCGTAACCGTCTAAAATAACTTTTACCGGAATTTGAAAAAGATATTTTTCATGACCTTTGCTGATTTCAATATTAACTTTTGTTTGAACTGCGGGCACTTCTCCACCGATGCCAAATGCTTTTTCTTTTTTGCCGGAAAGATCGAGACCTAAAAGTTCTGCCATACTTTTTGGGATTGCGGAGATGTCTGCTCCGGAATCTAAAAGAGCCATGAACTCGTATTTTGACCTGTTGCCCTGAAAAATTATCGGTACGGACGGACTGAAAGATTCCGTTCCATTTCCTCTTGAAATATTTTTGTATTTGAAAGTTAAAACCATTCTAGAAAATCATAGTTTCGCCGGAAGGGACTTTTACTAACAAAAATCTTTTATCTTTGCACTTTTTCTCCGCTTCTTCAGCTACTCTTTTTAGATCATCACCGTGAGAAACTATTTCTCCGCCGTAAATTGCAATCCACTTACCACTATAATTACTTAGATTTGTTTCCAGGAAATAATTGTAATTCGATTCTAGAACAGGCATGATAGCATTACTTTTCGCTTATTTATAAATTTTCTCTTAATCCCAAGATGATGGTTCTATAGATTTTTATAATATAATTTCTCTGTATCTTAATGAAAATAAAAGATCTTCCAGATTCGAGCAAACCGCGGGAGCGATTTCTTAAGCATGGTCCCGAAGTTTTGAGTGACGCGGAATTGTTTGCTGTGATTTTGAGAACTGGGACTGTTGGAGAGAATGTGATGGAAGTTTCAAACAAGTTGATAAGTAAATTTGGGTTGGTTAATTTATTTGATTGCTCTCTGAAGGAATTAGAAGAAGTCAGGGGAATAGGAAAAAATAAAGCTATGCAGTTACTTGCTATGGCCGAACTTGGTAAGAGATACAATAAAGAAAAACGATCTAATATTATAACCAAAATATCTTGCGCACAAGAGGTATTTAATTTGTTTAAAGAAGATCTTGAAGATAAAAAACAAGAACATTTTTACATTGTCATGCTTAATCACCAAAATAATATTATCGGTAAAGAACTTTTAACGAAAGGGATTCTTGATGCATCTATTATTCATCCGAGAGAAATTTTTAAATCTGCAATTAGGAATTCTTCTTCAAAGATAATTCTTGTACATAATCATCCGTCGGGAAACCCAGAACCGAGCAGAGAAGACTTGGATATAACAAAAAGATTAATGGAGGCAGGGGAAATAGTTGATATAAAGATTATTGATCATGTAATTATTGGGGGAGATGAATGGTGGAGTTGGGCTGAAGAGAATAAAATTTAATTTAAATAAGGCCAATTAATGGCCCCAAATAATACCTTCTTATGAAGGAACCAGCAACATGGCATTGGTTTATTTTTTCCATTTAATGTCTGCTTTGTGCACATGGCATTCTTTTTTCTTTACAGACTTTCTATTGATTCAAAAACATTTTATAATCAAGATTGGATATTAAGAGATGTTTTTGAAATTTCTTCAATAGATTTTAATGCTTCTTCAATTGCTTTTATTTGCTCATCTAATACTTTCTCTTTATCTTTCATTTGTTCTTGTAAATTTTCAAATTCTTGTTTAGATTTATCAATTTCTAAGTCCTTTTTTCTTTCTTCTCTTTTAATATCTTCTTGAATATCTTTTTTCCAATTTTCCAATTCTTTTTTTAATTTGCCAATTTTCTGTTCTTTCTTTTTTACTTCTTCTTTAAGATTAGATTTAGAACTCATAATTTCTAATTTTCTTTTGACCAATCTTTCAACAATACTATATCTTGATTGACTTTCACTCATTATTTTATTTAGGCTATATAATTTTTATAGTCTGTGTGTAAGTTCTTTAGGGTGCAAGAACTCCCCTAAGAAATATAATTTAATTGAATTTTTCTTTTTTTCTTCTCTCTAACCTTCCTCTCCTCTTCATCCAGATAATTCTCCTCACTAACAACATCTTCTCCTGTTTCTTGTTCTAATTCTTCCCTTGCATTTTTTGCAATTTCTCCTCCTTTTCTTGAAACACGAACGTGCTCATCAAATTCTTCTGGATTTTGTGTTCTTTCAATTTCTGCAGTTGACGCCTCTCCAAGCATCCCAAAGATTAATTCTAAATCAGTCATATGGTCTCTTAGATTTTCTTTACCTAATCTCTTAAACTTCTTATATTCGTTTGGAGTCATCCCAAAACTAGCTTTAGAAATTTCTGCAGTCAAAATAGCAAAATCACTTTGTTCTTCAACTCCTCTTTTTTCCCATTCATCTGTTAAATCCTGTCTAACTGCAATCCCTCTCAATCTTTTATCAATCCATGATTTAGAATATCCTTTTTTCTCATAAATTTCTTTCATTCTTTCCTGTGCAAGTTCAGGATTTTCAATTTCATCAATTCTTTCACTCCCAACTTTCGCAAGCCACAATTTAAACGGCTCTGCTTTCTTTGAAGGAATTGATTGGATTATTCTGAAGATACTTTGTTTATTTGCACAATCAGTTAGATATTTTTTCCCATCTGAAGATTCTAATTTCAGTTGTACCCAAATTGGGGACAACTGGAGTTGTTCAAATTCTCTTTCTTTAGTTTTCCCCCAATATTGCCGTGGTGTTGGACTATCTGTTAAAACCCCCACAACATCCACAATAGAATAAAACCATTCACCATTATGCCAAATTCTTCGTATTTTTCTGTTTTCAAAAACAATTAATTTTTTTTCTTTCTCGCTCATCTTTATTATATCTTTCTAAACTTTAAATTTATTTGCCTTTTTCCATCTAAATAAGTAATAATTATTTTTCTGTTTTTTTCGTCTTCAGCAAGATAAGAATAAAGTTCTTTTCCTTTCTCTAGATTACATCCCTCAACTATTAGTTTATTTATTGAAATATATGCAGTTGCTCTTTTGAAAATAATTTTACTTTTCCAACCAATTCCAAGAAATCTTTTTTTCATATTCTTTTAGGTGCCTCACATACTTAAACCTTGTGGTGCCTAAAGATTTATATATAAAATTGATTATAAAAGATTATGAAAATACAAAAAAGATTTATAAGAAAACACAATGATAAAGATTATTATAAATTTGTTGTGAACATTCCTCCGATGGTTCTCAAAGAAGCCGGACTAAAATACGACGAAGAAATTGAAATAAAGTCAGAGAAAGGAAAGATTGTGTTGAAGAAGAAGGTTAGGGATAAAAGTTGTTGATAGTGTTGTTGTTGAGAGGGGGAAGTGTGGGGGATTATTTTTCCCAGACTATGTGCCCATTAATATTATTCTTATCATAGACCTTTAAGACATCTTCACAAAATTTCATTAATTCCTTATCTTTATTCTTCTTTGCTAAATCGTATAGTCTAATAAACATCCTCTTTCCCGTTTCCGTTTGTTTATAATATTTTTTCTGAAAATTATGTTGAGCACACAAAGTCTGGCCATTTTCAATTTCTGCTTTTCCACCTAATTCCTTCGGCTTGATATGATCAGCATGGATCTCAACTCCGTCGGCAATACCTTCCCCACAAATAACACATCGATAGTTATCTCTCTCAAAGATTTCTTTCTTCTGAGTCGAAATGAAATCTTCTAACTCTCTTTTCTTTATAAAATCTGGATCATACTTGTAAACTCCCTTAGAAATCTTTATTAGTTGTCCTTGCTGAGAGAGTTTTCTTATTGCTCTATCAGGATCTCTGAAAACATTTCCCGTTCTTTTTTTATATTCATTAACGGCCCAATCAACAATCTCTGGATGTTTAATTTCCCTTCCGGGATTTTTCTTAAAATATTCTAAGAGGAGGTTTGATTGATTTGCTTCTTCTGGATTTTTTGACATTCTTTATTAACCTCTATAAGAATAGAGGCAGATTCATTATTTAATATTTTTGTTTCTTCGAGTATTCTTTTTTTTGCAATCTCACAATATTCTTTATCAACTTCAACCCCAATTCCTTTCCTATTATTGTTTACAGCGGCCATAATTGTTGACCCGCTTCCCAAAAAAGGATCTAAAACAACATCGCCTACAAAACTAAATAACTTTATACATCTTCTCGGCAATTCGACAGGAAATGCAGCAGGATGTCCGCCTGCTCCTTTTTTATTTTGTCCCGGAAAATTCCACAATCCATTAGTCCATTCCATAAACTCCTCTCTGGTTATATCTGACTGCTTCTTCTCATCCTTTTTCCATCGCGTTTTATACAGAACTATTATTAATTCAACAGGTGCAATTACATAAGGTGCGGAAGCACTAAGCCAAGAACCCCATGCTGTTCTTCGAGATATGTTTCCCTCATTCCAAATTATGGTAGAATGATAATTAAATCCTATTTTTTTCGCTATTGTTGTTATGTCTGCCCCAACGCTTTGTTGTCCACCCTTGTTTTTATCTAGGGGGATGTTTAAACATAACCTTCCATCTTCTTTTAACCATTCGAAACATCTTGATAGCCATTTATGACTAAATTTAAGATAGTCTTCATAACTGATCTGATCATTATGGGAATTGTACTTGATATCAAGATTATAAGGGGGAGATGTGACAATTAAATCGACACTTTCTTTTGATATTTCATCCGTTAAGAAGATATCATTATTGATGATCTTAAACTTCTCGTGATTTAAGAAAATTTTCCCTCCCATAATATAAAAAAAGTTATCTCCTATATAAAGATATTGAACATCTCTGAAGTTAAAGAACACTATCCCTCAAAATCAGAACATCCTCAAGGGGCTTATCATTCCCGTCCGTTGCGACCTTTGCAATAGAATCCACGACATCCACAGCGTCGATGATAATTTTAAGTTTATCTATCGTCCCTCACACCACTCACACCCTTCCTCTGGACAATCCCCCTCCAACATCTTCAAGGCCTTCTTCCAAACCTTCTCTGCACTCTCAACATCAACATCCATCTTGACAAGCTCTGTGTCAAAAATAATCTCTCCGGTTTCTGTGACTTCTTTCGGCACATAAAACAACAAGAAGAAATAATCTTCTGTTTCATATCCGTTCTTCCGTAATAAGAAATTGTATATGTTTTGTTGTTGCCTGTAATGCTCTGCCGTGTCTTCTTTCAGCGCATATCCTCTTGTTTTATAATCAAGAACAATAAGTTTCTTTCCTTTCACAAGAATGTTATCGACTGCCCCGTGCAGTTCGTTTCCTTTTTTATCTGTCCAGGAAATTCCCTTGAAATTGCTCTGCCAGATTTTCAATTTTTCTTTATCAGTAAATAATTTCATTCCCTTGCATTCTCCATTCTCGCATATCTCAGGAGGCAGTTTCCCCTGCTCCATGAACTTTCCAAAATGGGTTTTTAGAATTCTATCCATTCCAGAGGGCAAACTCGGAAAAATCCCTGCAGGCCTTTTCCATACTTTATGCTGTGCCAGCCAGAAACATCTCGGGCATTCTTTCATAAGATTTAATGCTGAGGGTGATAATTTATATGCCATAAATCATACAGAAATCCCTCCTTTATACGTTTTTCGTTATAGGATACTCGGTTTCCTCCACGCTCGCCCCTTCGGGCTCGCATACTTATAAGTTGGACAGCGACGGGTTTTTGTGGGAGTAGAAACTTTCCAGATTAATAATGGCCCTTTTTCTCGTAATTTTTATGCTCCTCTTCGACTTCTAAGATAATTTGCAGAATCTTCATCTGACCCCCAGAAACATTTGTGTAAAATCCTCTTGAACCCTTAGTTAATTTGATCATAAAGAGATTTGTTATACCATATTTCTCTGAGTAATAATTATAAATCGGGAGCTTTTTTGAGATTGGTAAACCTGTTCTTTTTTCTTTTAAGAATTCGATGGCCTTAAGTATTAGAGAATAGAGTTTTTCGTTTGTTTTGTTTCCATTGAGCAATTCTGATTCAATTTCGGTCTTGACCTTGAATAGTTCGGGGGATAATTGAACCACGAATCCTTTTTCCATCAGACACTAACGGCTCCTTGAATTAGTTCGTTCAGTTTTTTATTATTTGGGAATATCCAGATTATTTTATCCTCTTCAAACATAATCTTATTTGATTTTTCCAAGTAATCTAAGATAAGTTTAAAGGTTTGGTATTGCATTTTTTTGGGGATTGAGTTCCATAATTGCATTCTTGTTGGATAGTCCTTTCTAGTTATGATAGATTTTTCTACCATTAGTATTGAATCCAGTCTTGGATAGTGCAGTATATTTTTCATTATATAGACTTATACAACTGTGTTTTTAAGTCTTTTGTAAGGATCTTCTTTTTCCGTCGGAGAATCGTAATATTTTAAGACGAAAGAAAAGGATGTAGAACGCTCGCCCTACGGGCTCGCACATGATAAGTTAAACAACTACGAGAACATTATTTTAATTTTTTCGCTTCATAATTTTATAACGAAAAATCTGGCGGAGCCGATTTTGAAGTTAGTATAAATCGCGGAGTGAAACGGAGCGTGACCTATAGAATACTTGCACTAATTATCTTAACTTCTTCAACGGGCCGACTTTGAGAATCCGTCGCGACTTTCGCAATGGAATCCACGACATCCATGCCCTCAACGACCTTGCCAAAAACGGGATGCTTGCCGTCGAGATAATTATTATTAACTAAGTTTATGAAAAACTGGGAGCCGCCTGTGTTTGGTCCTGCGTTCGCCATTGAAATTGTTCCCCTATCATTTTTATCTAAATCACCTTCGGTAAATTCGTCTTGTATATTGTAACCCGGACCGCCTTCGCCTGTTCCTTGCGGGTCGCCGCCTTGAATCATAAAGCCGTCAATGATTCTGTGGAAAATAACGCCGTCGTAAAATCCTTGCTCAACTAATTTTTGAAA
>JAHJUA010000084.1 GCA_018829425.1 Nanobdellota archaeon
AATGACAGCAAGCGATTGGAGAAAAATATTGAAGCAATTGAGGAACAAGCCAGAGAAGAGAGACAAGTTCCTAAAACATAACAAGCCGCAAGAAAGAACGACGGGAATAGCGCGAATGAAGTGCGAGCGTTGCGGCCGATTCGGAGCGCACATAAAATCATACGGACTAAACTTTTGCCGACAATGCTTCAGGGAAATCGCAGTAGAAATCGGCTTCAAAAAATATTCATAAAATGGCACAAGATACAGTAGCAGACGCAATGAACATGATGAGAAACGCTAAGAAAGCGCGGAAGGAAATCGTAAGAATCAAATTGGTTTCCAACTTGCTGATTGAAGTTCTGAAAATAATGAAGCGGGAGAACGCAATAAAGAAATACAAGATTGACGCGAAGGACCGATCTGTTGAAGTAACGCTAGGGGACTTTATCGAATGTAAAGTTATCAAACCAAGATTCATGGTTAAGGTGGGCGAGATTGAGCGATACAAAAGAAGATACTTGCCAGCGAGAGATATGGGAACAGTCCTCATTTCAACAAGCAAGGGACTTATGACTCATGATGAAGCTGTTGAAGTTGGCTTAGGGGGAAGCTTGATTGCTTTCTTTTATTAAAATGAAAAAAGAAATTTTCCAAGAAATAGAAATTCCGGAAGGAGTGGAAGTAAGTGTAGAGGAAGGTCTCGTAAAAGTCAAAGGACCCGAGGGAGAATCAGAGAGAAAATTCAATGTGATTGGTCTTGAGTTCAAGAAAGAAGGCAACAAAATTATTATTGGAAACAAGAAGGCAACAAAGAATTATAAGAAAATCATAAACACCTTTGCATCACACATAAAAAATATGATTAAGGGCGTAACAGAAAAATTCGAATATAAGCTCAAGATTTGTTTCAGTCACTTCCCGATAACTGTTGAGATTAAAGATGGGCAAGCGGTGATTAAAAATTTCCTCGGAGAGAAAACACCAAGAAAGGCAAAAGTTCCAAGCGGAGTGGATGTAGACATTCAGGGAGAATTGATAACAATAAAATCAGTGAGCAAGGAACTAGCAGGACAAGTGGCTGCGACTTTTGAAGCAATTACAAAAGTTAGAAACAGAGACCGAAGAGTTTTCCAAGACGGAATTTTCATGACCTCTAAATCTGGGAGGGAAATATAATGAGATATGGAGCAATATTAATGATGTCTGATAATTTTGTGAGGGGTCAAATTGAAAGGCTATTTACTGCTATGGACATATTATACGAACTAGGAAATGTGCATCCTGAAGAAAGAAGAACACACAACCAGTTATACAGAAATTTAAGAAGTAGATTAAATCTTAAACAAATCTTGGAAGTGGCCGACGAGGGAATGGTTGAAAGAACAAGTCGATATGACAGGAGTTTAATCTAAAATGCCCAAATTCATAAGACGAACCTCGCATAAGTATTCCAAACTGGGAAGAGGAAGAAAAAAGAAACAGGTTTGGAGAAAGCCGACGGGAAGACATAACAAAATGAGGGAAGAGAGAAATGGAGTTCCTCCACTTGTCAAAATTGGATATGGCGAAAGAGCCTCAGAGAGAGAAACGATTAGAGTCATAAGAAGCTTGAAGGACATTGAAAAAATCGCGAAGAACGAAGTGGTTGTTATTGGGAAAGTCGGGAGAAAAAGAAAAATAGAATTATCTGGGGAACTCAATAAGAGAAAGATTCAAGTTCAGAACACAAATGTAAACAAGTTCTTGAAATCTGAAAAAGTTCGAGCAGAGAAAAAGGCAGGTAAGAAAACTGAAGTAAAGCCGAGCAAAGAAGATGTAAAAAAGAAAGTTCAAACTAAAGATGAGGAAAATAAAAAATGAATTTAAGTAGAAAAAAGGCACTCGCGAAAAGAACTTTCGGAGTCGGAGAAAAAAGAATTGTTTTTGTAGAAGCAAGACTCGACGATATTAAAGACGCAATCACAAAACAAGATATGAGAGACCTTTTAGCAGACAGTGCAATCATCATAAAAGACATAAAAGGAAGAAAAAAAGTTATAAGAAAAAGGAAGAGAAGTCAAGGCAATGTTAAGATAAAAGTGAATAAGAAAAAGAAAACTTACATGGCTCTCACAAGAAAATTCAGAAAACATGTCGCCGGAAAAGTTAAGGGCGGCTTAGTGTCAAAGGATGAAGCGGAAGACATACGGAAGAAAATAAGAAACAAAGCATTCCGAAGTTTGGCTCACCTTAAAGAACACATCGGAGAGAAAAAATGAGAAAAACATTAAAGAAAAGAAGAAAGAAATGTCAGACGGACTATTCAAAGAGAATAAAACTCCTTCAAAGTGGAATTCCGAGAATTGTCTTCAGAAGGACAAACAGATACATCATCGCGCAATATGTAACCAGCAAGGAAGCTTTGGATAGTATTGTTGTTGGAATAAGTTCAAAGATGCTTTTAAATTATGGATGGCCTAAAGAGAAAGAAGGCAGTTTGAAGTCCACGTCAGCATCTTACCTCACAGGATTCCTTCTCGGGAAAAAAATAAAAGATGGTAAATTGGAAACGCCAATCTGTGATTCTGGAGGAATAAGAAACATCAGAAAAAATAGATTCTTTTCGTTCCTCAACGGACTCCAAGATTCCGGTGTAGGAATTAAATGTGATAAGGAATTTTTCCCAACTGAAGATAGAATAAAAGGGAAGCATCTTAAGGAAGACTTTTCAAAAACATTTGAAGCAATTAAATCAAAAATAGAAAAAGAATAAAATGGCGGAAGGAAAAAAATCAGCAACGAAGAAGGAAGAACGTGAAACTATAAAAAAGACAGCTGAAGCTCACGGGACGCTGTCTGAAGAAACTGCTGAAAAGAAGTCAAAAGATTCAAAGAAAGTTTCTGAAGAACTCCTTGAGAAAGAAGTAGGGAAGGAAAAAGAAAAGGAAACGAAGAAAGTTGAGAAGAGGAGAGAGGTTTTTGAGAAGACTGAATCTGAAAAAAGAGGGATGAATCAAAGAGAGCTTGCTATTCAAGGTGAAAAAGAAAGTTCCTTGCTTTCGTGGGAGCCAAAAACAAAACTCGGGATTGAAGTTAAGAACAGGTCTGTTAAGAACTTGGATGAAATTCTTGATTCAAACAGGAAAATTCTTGAAGAGCAAATCGTTGATTATCTTCTTAAGCTTGATTCTGATTTAATTTCTATCGGACAGTCGAAGGGAAAGTTCGGTGGCGGTAAACGAAGAGCTTGGAGACAGACTCAAAGAAAAACCAAGGAAGGAAGTGTTCCAACTTTTTCAACGATGTCAGTTGTAGGAGATAAGGCAGGGCATATCGGAATTGGCGTTGGAAAATCAAGAGAAACTCTCCCTGCGAGAGACAAGGCAGCAAGGCAAGCGAAGCTGAACATAATGAGAATTAAAAGAGGGTGTTCTAGTTTTGATTGTGCATGTAACGAACTGCATACGGTTCCTTTCAAAGTTACAGGTAAGGCAGGAAGTTGTGTAGTCACTCTTATCCCGGCTCCGCAAGGAACAGGACTTGTGGCTGCAGGAGAAATAAAGAAAATTTTAAGTCTTGCAGGAATCCATGATGTTTATTCAAAAACATTTGGAAAACAAAGGACAACATTCAATCTTGCTAAAGCATGTGTTGAAGCCTTAAAGAAAACAAACAGAGAAACAGGAGAAACAAATGACAGAAAATAAAATGATTTGTGCAATCAGAATTCGAGGACAAGTTGGTATCGATAGAGGAATGAAAGAAACACTTGACAGGCTCGGATTGATGAGAAAATATTCGTGCATAGTCTTGAGTCCTGCAGATGCTACAAAGAAAGCTGGAATGATAAAAAAGGTTTTGAATTTCATCGCGTTCGGAGAACTTGGCAAAAAAGATTTGGAAGAACTTAT
>JAHJUA010000085.1 GCA_018829425.1 Nanobdellota archaeon
CAAACATCTGTTCCTGTTTTGATAGAAGTTATCGGTTCAAAAGATCAGGACGATGATATAATTGCATGGGCGAATAAAGATTATTAATTATTTCTGAGAGTTTTTTATCTGATAAAAATTATCCCTATAAGTTGTTATCACGCAGTTGTGATTTTGTTGTTCTTTTAGAGTTTCAAAGGAATAGTTTCATTATAGAATGGTTACAATAGAAAAGTTTATAAATGGGATTTTTCTGTAGTAATTAATGGAAAACGAAAGACGAACTCTCAAAGATTATGTTCTACCCGTTGTTGCTGTAGGAGCCGTAGCTCTTGGAGCGAGTGAAGCTGGTGCTGCATTTCCTGGCGAAACAAGAACAGTCCAAGATACTACTTACGAAGCAAGATCTGATAGTACCGGAACGATAAAAACTATGAAAGTTTGGGAAAAGGAACAAACATTCAAACCAGGAAGACTTTGGGGAGGAAATTGGGAGACTACAAACTTTACACCTCTTTATACAAAAGCTGATACTTCTTATATAGATACAAGCGCAGCTGTTGCAGACACTTCTACTGGAACAGGCGGAATCAAATATACTCCTGCTAAAACTGATACTACAAAGAGAGATAGTGTTAATGTTAAAAAAACGAAAAAAACTTTTGGTTCAAGAACTGCAACTAAGAAAGCAGTTACTCTAAGAAATATAATCTACTCTGATGATTCTGACGTTTCTGCAACTGGAGAGGGCGTTCTTGCGAAGAGATTTGTTGCATATGAAGTAGACGTAGATGCAGATTCAGTTAGATTTGATCTTCGTGCTAAGAGTGGAAAAGTTGTTTATGATGTTCTTTCAGGCAAAGAAGCGGAAGTGGCTACAGAGAACGTTTTGACTTTCTTGAAGAAAGGGACTCAAACACGTGAGAAAAAAGCGTCAATAATTTATCTTGAAGAATTTTTGAAAGGAACAGCTGTTGGAGACAGTACTTCTGCAGAAAATTTAGAAGACGCACTTCAGGTGGGTGCTTTTGTGAGCGGAATGCCGGTTAAAGAAGGAAAATATTTCGTGCTTGCAAAGAGCGAGGCTGCTAAGGGTTACTCACCAGAAAGTGTGCCGATGGTTGTTGAGATTAAAGGGAAGAAAAAGTCAGGATTAAAACCAGAGGATATACTTCTTCGGGAAAAAATAAGAAAGGCTGGGGGAGATTTCAGAAAACCAAAGACTAGCGCAAACGCGCGACCAGAGGTTGCTGTTGGTTACGGAACAAATGGAGTTTCTGTTGAAGGCGCAGTTAGAGGAATTGTTTCAGGCGGTCGAAAAGGAGTTGGTCTTGGAGTTTACGGAAATGTTAAGTTTAAAGGAAAAGAAACTACTGGAGCGTCGGTTACTACAACTACAGACAGAGAAAGACAGCTTGTTGGAAAGGACACTTACAAAGAAAGAAGAGATACAGATATAACTACAGAATCAACAAAACCTATCGGTGGATTTGGATTAGAGGTCGCAGTTAGGGGCAATGGAATTGAATTCCCAGTAAGAGTTGGCGCGGAAGTTATGGACAGAGCATTGAATGTACAAAGAAAGAGCATAATCGTTATGGAAAGAAACGGGAATTCATTAGGAACTCCACAACTTCTCATAGGAGAATCTCCAGTAGAAAAAAATAGTAGAGAATTAAAACTTGCGATTGAAGCAAGCGTTAGAAAGAAACTTTCAAGGCACACTTTCCTTAAAGCTTCAGGTCAGAAAGTCTTCGGCGGCGACGCTAGTGTGAGAGCTGACCTTGGTATAAACTTCTAAAATGAAAAACAAAAATTTATTTTTAATACCCTTGATGATTGCTTTCCTACTTGGAGCGGTTGCATTTGCTAGTGCGGCAAACAGCGTTACAGTTTCATTGTCCTACGGTTCAACAGATTCAAACACATTGACAATAAACGACGGAGATTCATTCAATGTTCTTGTGAGTGCGGATTCAGTATCAGAGTCAAGTATGGATGTGAGTTTGAATCTTGTGCGACCTGACGGAATAGTCGTGGAAATTTGGAGCAAGACAACTTCAGACGATTCATATTCAAGAGAATTGACAATCCAGAATTATGCTTACTCTGGTGTTGTTGGAAGTTACACTCTTAAGGCGACTGTAACCGGCTCAAGCGGTGCTACTGACAGCGCGGAATTGACACTTAATATTAATGAGGACGAGACAAACCACGCGCCTGTTATAACTTCGACTCCAATTTTGGAAGTTAATGAGGGCGTTGCTTATTCTTATCAAGTTACTGCTACTGGCGCTGATAATGATGTCTTGAATTACTTTTTGTTCAACAGAAGCGTAAACCCCGAAACAGACGCGGCCTGGGTTTCAATTAATTCTCAAACAGGTTTGATAACAGGAACAGCGCC
>JAHJUA010000086.1 GCA_018829425.1 Nanobdellota archaeon
GAAGAAGTCGGAGACGTTGTGCCAGAAGTCATGGAATACGAATGGGACACAAACAACACTGAAAATTGGTACATAGACAATGTTACAGGAGAAAAGAAACTTTACGCGACCGGTTTGGATTACGGGGCTTTGACGCCTATTCTTACAGAAGCAATCAAAGAACTCAAAGTAGAAAAAGATTCTGAGATAGCGTCGTTGAAGAAAGAGAACGCGGACTTACAGAACCAAGTTGATGAATTGAAAGCGCAAATCAATTCAATCAAAGTCCAACTAAACGAAAGCAAATAAGAAGGGGAACGCTCGCTGCGCTCGCCGAAGAATTTATTCAACTTCTAAACGAGAATGTTAATCAACTTTTCAACGGAACCTGACAAATAGCAAACTATATAAATTTAATTTCACTCCGGATTTTATGGAGACCCAAAACTTGCCTAAGAATATAAATGAACTAAAAAGTTTTATTCTGGAGATTCTTGGTGAAGCAAATGATAGAATTGTTCCTTATGTATCTGTTGATGAGCAAGAAGAATTAGAAAAATTATACGGAGATTCCCTTTATGAAGAACACGGCTTAAAGGATTCTGCGAGATTATAATGTATTCTGTTGAAGTCAGAAGAAAGGTAATTGAATTTATTGATTCTTTGCCCAATTCAAATCTTATTCGAAACAAAATCAGGGATTTGCAAAAGTTCAAAGGAAAAGAAAGATTGAACTTAGATATCGAAAAAATTAGGGGAGCCAAAAAGAACCAAGAACTTTTCCGACTTAGAATCGGTGAAATCAGATTTATCTTTCAGGTCCTAAAATCGGAAAAAATAATTTGGATTAAGGCAGCAGATTACAGAGGCAGAATTTACAAATAAACTAGAAAACGTTAAATGCTTGCAGTTCAAAATATAAATCAGGCTGCCGATATCTCTTCATTAAAGACAGAGAACGAAAAACTTAAATCGCAAGTTGATGATTTACAAAAGCAAATTGATGAGATAATGCGCAGATAAAGTTATTTTTGATTCTAGACAAACCTTTAATTAAATTTATTAAATAACCTCGCCTGAATATTCTATGAAGATTTATAAAAACTCATACTTAGTCATCATGATTTTTCTTTTAATTGCAATGGCGGGTATATTTTTTTCAATTACAAAGACTGTTGGCCACTCTGTTAATATCAACGATGTAGTGGAGAAGATTTCTGAGTCGGGAGATAATTGCACCTTTTTGCAAACGGAGCACATTGTTTCAGGAGTTTCAATGGTTCCTGTTTTGAATCCTTCTGATGAGATTTTGGCTTTTGAGGGATATTACAATTGCAATTCCGTTGAACGAGGAGATATTGTTTTAGTGGGATTTGATTGGAGAGATAAACCGTTGGTGAAGTTTGCCAGAGGATTGCCCGGCGATGCTTTCGGTTTGAAACAAGTTGAGGACAAATTTAATATTCTAATCAACGGAGAAGTTCTTGTGAACTCGGAAGGGGATGCCTATGTTATCGATTCTAAAAAAGCTGATTTGATTTCACTTTATATTGGAGATTATGACGGAGTTATTCCTGTAAATACTTATCTGATAATGGGGAACGACCCGCGCGGAACTTATGATAGTACTAAATTCGGTTTGATTGGACAATCAAGTCTTATTGCTAAGGTGCACTCTGAAAAGAATTAAGTTTATTAATAATTATTTTGTTACATTGAGATGGCGATTAGGGTAAAAAAAGAGTTTGGATTAGTTTTGATTTTCTTGATTGTGAGCCTTTTCGCTTACCAGTTTGTTAGCGCAGATATAATTTCTCTTAATTCTGGAGGCAACAGTGAAGTGATTGTTTCAGTTGATAAATTTGTGGACGGGTTTTTCTTTGGAATTCCTTCTCCTGCCGCCGCGGCAGCTGCTTCTGGAGATACTACAACTAGTGGAACCACTGGAACAAGCGGGACAACCCCCACGACAACATCTATTTCCTTGAATCCGACATCGCTTAACATAAATATTGGAGTGGATACTGTTCAGAGAAAGACCATAAGCGTTACAAATCTAGGGAGTTCTTCAGCAACGGTTTCTGTAACTCAAACTGACCTTAATGATTTAGTTGCTCTTGGGAGCACAAGTCTCACGATTCCTGCAGGTGGAACTGCGGATTTGAATGTTACTTTCGCGGCACCGAGTGAGTCTGGATCATATAACGGAAAAATAATAATCGGCGGAAAGGAAGTCCTGGTTACGCTGAATGTTTATGAGGGCTCTCTTCTTTTTGATTCCAACATAGTTGTTCTTAACAGAGATTATACTGCTTTCCAGGGAGACAAATTAGATACTCTTGTGACTTTGATTCCAGTGGGCGAGCCTACGAGAGTTGACATTACATTAAACTATAAAATAATTGATTATTCAAATAAGATTTTCTTTACAAAGGTTGAGACTCTTTTCGTTGGAGATGTGACTGAACTTAAGAGGAGCTTTGATACGGGGGCCCTTCCATCTGGAAGTTATATCTTGAGCCTTGAGCTTATTTATCCCGGCGGTGTTGCACCTTCGAGCGCGCACTTTATTATTGCAGGTAGAGAAATCCCTGCCATTCTTGGTAAGATGGTTGTAGTTCTTATTGTGCTCATCCTTCTTGTGGGAATAGCCTTACTTTCCTTGATTATTGTGAGGAGAATTCGGGAAGGAGGGCAGGATGTGCAATCATTAGGCCAAAATGAATTTTGATTTCTGGAATGGGAAAGTCTATAAATAATTTTCTCTGTCTTTTCTTATGTTAATTGGACTCGTGGGAAAACCTTCGGCAGGAAAGAGCACTTTTTTCAAAGCGGCGACTCTCGCAGACGTAGCCATAGCATCTTATCCTTTTACGACGATAAAGCCGAACAATGGAGTTGGTTATGTCAAAGTCGAATGTATTGATAAAGAGTTTGGAGTCAAGTGCAATCCCAGCCATGGTTTTTGTGTTGAGGGAAATAGGTTTGTTCCTGTTGAGATGATGGATGTCGCGGGGCTTGTTCCGGGAGCGAGTGAGGGGAAAGGTTTGGGGAATCAGTTTCTTGATGATTTGCGACAGGCAGATGTTTTCATTCATGTTGTGGATTGCTCTGGGAAGTCGAATGAAAAGGGAGAGCCGTTGCCCGAAGGGGAAACAAGAGATCCTGCTGAAGATATAAAATTCCTTGATGAAGAATTAGATAAATGGTTTTACAACTTATTGATGAAGGTCTGGAAGAGCTTTTCAAAAAAGACTGAAATGGAGAGGGGGAAATTTTCTGAAGCTGTTGCGAAACAGTTTTCGGGTTTGAGGGTTAAGGAAGAATATGTTAAAGACGTTTTGAGAAATTTGAATTTGAGTGAAAAGCCGAGCGAGTGGAGTGAAAAACAATTGAGAAATTTTGCGGAAGGTCTTCGGAGAAAGAGCAAGCCGATGATTATTGCTGCTAATAAAATAGATTTGCCCGAGGCTATGGTTAATTACAAAAAACTTAGGGATAACTTTCCAAATTTGAACATTGTTCCGTGCTCTGCTGATTCAGAGTTGGCTTTGCGAGAGGCGTCAAAGGCAGGGCTTATAGATTACATTCCTGGAGAAAAAGATTTCAAAATTATCGGAGAGTTGAACGAAAAGCAAAAAGAGGCGCTGGAAGAAATTCGCGAAAAGTTTAAGAATTTCGTCGGCGGAACAGGTGTTCAGTCAATCTTAAACAATGCGGTTTTTGGACTTCTAGGATATGTTGCGATTTTCCCGGCGAGCGCAAACAAGCTCGGCGATAGCAAAGGGAATATACTTCCTGATTGTTTCTTGTTGCCTCCTGGTTCGACGGCCTTGGATTTTGCCTACTTTTTACATACTGACTTCGGGAAAAATTTTATCAAAGCCATAGACGCGCGAACGAAGAGGGCTCTGGGGAAAGGTTACGAGTTGAAAAATAGAGATGCTCTAGAAATTGTGACTCGTTAGTTTGTTATGACTGTGCCCGACCCGCCCACCCAAAATTGAATAAAATGAAAATAAAAATAAATGTGAAACCAAATTCTGGTAAACAGGAAATTGAGAAAGAAGGCGAAGGTTATGTTGTTTGTCTAAAATCGGCGCCGGAGAATGGGAAGGCGAATGTTGAACTCCTGAAGTTGTTACAAAGATATTTTAAAAGAGAAGTTAAAATAAAAAGCGGAGTCCGAGGAAGAAATAAAATTATTGAGGTTTTGGAATGAAAATAAGAAAGGGTGCTATGATGTAGCACCAAGGTAATGCATATCCCAACAGATATAACTAAATTATTATCAACAACTATTTAAACTTTTCCCATTATTCTTTCTTGCAGGGTTGCCCCAGTAGCATCAATGGTAATGCACTCGTCTTAAGAACGAGGTCCCAACAGACATCCGGGTTCGATCCCCGGCTGGGGCGCACCCTGCCTTTAAAATGAAAACGTTAACTCTTAAACAGCCGTGGGCAGAACTTGTTTTGCAAGGCAGGAAGAAAATTGAATTAAGGAAATGGAACACAAATTTTAGGGGGAACTTTTTTATTCATAGTTCTAAAGTTCCTGATGTTGATGGGATGAAAAAATTCGGATTTGACAATTTGCCTAACGGATTTATCCTAGGCAAGGCGAATCTTTTTGAAGTTAAAAAATATTTGAATGATGAAGAGTTTGATAAAGACAAAGATAAACATCTGGCTACAGGAGACTGGGGTAATTTTGGTTTCCTTTTGGATGACGTTAAAAGAGTTGAGCCAATTTCTGCTAGAGGTCAGTTGGGTTTTTGGGATTTTAATCCAGATAAGATGAGGGAGGTTGACGGTCAAGGAACCGTAGGTGCCTTACCATGAAATATGAATATGCACCTGATTTGCAAGTCATTTCCGACGAGATTTCGCGACTTTTGTTCCCTCATGTTAAAGTTGGGAGAGTGAAATGTTTTCGAAGTCATGGGACTTCTTCGAGAGGGACTATTGCCCGGTGCCATACTATTGGGAAATTAATTCAGAAAGCTTTAGAGGTTCCTGCGTTTTATGTTCTTGAATTTATTTCAGAAAGGTTTGATAAGATGGATTCTGAAGAACAGATTAAAGTCATAATTCACGAACTGATGCACATCCCAGGAACTTTTGGCGGTGGATTTAGGCATCATGACCATGTTCACGAGGGGAATGTTGAAAAGAATTACAGAGCGTATAAATCATTAAAAGGA
>JAHJUA010000087.1 GCA_018829425.1 Nanobdellota archaeon
CCAAATATCATTCACGTCGAATGATTTGATGTATTCAAGAAGCTGTTCTTTATTAAGTTTCTCTTTAAACGTTTCATACAAATGCTTAGCATCTTCAAAATCCTTATCTGAACTCATTTCTCCCCAATCTTCCCTGGAAATTAACGAGAGTTTATACGCAATCTGGAGTTCCAAAGGAGAAATAAACAAGGTCTTATCCTTTAACATTACCTTAAATCTATTTTCATAAGCTTCATGTTGTATTTCGTTTGTAATCTTCTTGAATTCAATATTTGGAACAGGGGTTTCCTTAAAAAAACGGATGGCGTGTTCATCAAGCATCAAATAAGCTTCCTGGACATTAGAAGCATTCGCGCACTCATATCCATTGCTCTCAAGATCCTCAAACATTCTCTTAAACTTAAAAAGAGTCATCTCAGGCACAAGCAAATCAACATCTTCCGACCCTCTTGATCTCCCCAAGAGAATAGAAACATATTCGGAAACAATTACATAACTAACATACTTTTTGATTATGCTGGTAAAATCTATAACAAATTTATCAAGTTCATTAAGTACTTTCTCCGAATATATCTTTTTTTCATTAGCATCATATTCCATCAATACATTTAGACAACAGAATTTTTATATCTTCCTAAAAAGAATCTCGCTCTTTTTCACCTTCACAACTTTCAAGGGTTTTTTTATTTCGTCAAACTTTCCGTCGCCAACTTTGAATCCTAAGTCTTTAGCAATCTTTTCTGATGTTGATGGAATAAACGGCCAGAGTAAAACAGCAACGGCTTTTATCGAATCTAAAAGTTCATAAAGAATCTTTTTATCTTTCGTTTCCCACGGTTTCTTGTTCTGAGCGTATTCATTGCAAACATCAATGAAAGCAAAAATCTCGTTAAGAACTTTATCAAACTCGTAATTGTCAAAAAGTTTTTCTATCTCTTTCAATTTAAGTTTCTTCAAAAGTTTATTCTCGCACTTCTCCACGCCAGTCTTTTCTGCCAAACCAGTAACTCTCGAAACAAGATTTCCGAGTTTGTCTGCCAACTCATTATTGTGTCTATCTTTCAATGCTTGCTCAGAAAAATCTCCGTCGTCGCCGAACGGCGTTGCACGCATCAAAGCATACCTTAAACTATCTGCAGGAAATTGTTTAAGTAAATCAAGCGGAGCGATAACATTTCCCAAGGACTTGCTCATCTTTCTTCCACCAACAGTCAAAAAGCCATGAACAATAATTTCTTTCGGAAGAGGCAATCCGGCAGAAAGCAACATTCCCGGCCAAATCCCAGCGTGGAATCTAAGCATATCTTTTCCGACGACATGAATATCTACGGGCCAGTACTTTTCATATTTTTTATTTGGAAATCCAATCCCCGTAAGATAATTTGTCAAAGCGTCACACCAAACATACATCACTTGATTTTTGTCTTCAGGAACTGGAATCCCCCAAGGCAAATGTTTTTTATCTCGAGAGAAACTCACATCAGTTAGTCCGTCTTTAATCAGATTCAGAAAATCATTCTTCCATTTTTTCGGCTGAATCTTAAGTTCATCTTTCTCAACAGCTTTTCTTATTCTATCAGAATATTTTGAAAGTCGGAAAAAATAATTCTCTTCGGAGATTTTCTGAATTTCGAGGTTAGGATGATTAGGACATTTCCTTTTTTCGAGCTCTTTCTCCGTGATGAATCTTTCACAGCCAGAACAATACGAACCCTCGTATTTCTTCTTGTAAATATCTCCTTTTTTCTCAAGTCGCTTCCACATTTCAACAACGCCAGGCCAATGCACCTTCTTGTCCGTAGTTCTTATAAAATAATCATTTGAAATATTCAACTCCTTCGCCAGCTCGTGAAAAAATCCCGAATTCTTATCTACAAATTCTTTAGGCGTCAAGTTTTGCTTTTTCGCAGTCTGGTAATTCTTGGTTCCATGTTCATCAGTCCCAGTCAAAAAGAAAGTGTCTTTCCCTAAAAGCTTCTTCCATCGTGCAACAACGTCGGCCTGAATAATTTCTAGAGCAAAACCTATATGCGGTGGAGCGTTCGCATACGGAATTGTTGTCGTAACATAAAATTTATCTTTCATAAAACTTCTAAACGAAAAGGATATAAAAACCTAACCAATCCAAAGGTTGTCTTACAGAAGCGGCTTTGATCTAGTGGTATGATTCAACCTTCCCAAGGTTGCCGCGTGGGTTCGA
>JAHJUA010000088.1 GCA_018829425.1 Nanobdellota archaeon
ATCATCAATTCTCAAAATCATTGTTGAAACATCCGTCGCTGAACTTATCGCCTGCGTTTTAATTTTCAACGGCTCAATGATTCCTGCTTCAAGCGAATTCTCAACGCGGTTTGTAAAAAGATTTAGTCCTGCATGTCTCTCCCCTGCGTCGTGCCGTGATTTCATTTCAGTTAAAACATCAATTGGATCAAGCCCCGCATTTTCTGCAAGTGTTGCAGGCACGAACTCCAACGCGCTCGCAAATTCCTCTACAGCCAACTGTTCTCTTCCTGAAAGTCCCTGTGCAAACTCACGAAGTCTACGAGACAATTCAATTTCAACCGCGCCGCCACCCGCGACAACAAGTCCAGACTTCAAAGCGCAAATAACATCACCCAAACTATCTTTTATCGCGCGCTTTATTTCGTCCATAACATGATTTGTTCCGCCATGGACAAGAATCGTAAGCGCCTTCGGATTAGGACAACCTCTAACATAAGTCAAAGCATCATCTCCATGAGTAATTTCTTCAACAACTTGCGCGTTCCCCAACTCTGAAGGATTCAACTCGTTCAAATTACTAACTATTTTTCCAGCGGTAGCTTTCGCCAATCGCTCGACATCGCTCCGCGCGACACGACGGCAAGTATAGATTCCTTCCTTCGCAAGAAGATACTGTGCGAAATCATCCACACCTTTCTGACAAAAAACAACATTCGCTCCAGAAAATTTTATCTTTCCAACCATCTCCTTAATTTCCTGTTCTTCTTGAACTATAAAATTCTGAAGCTGTTCTGGCGTCGTAATCGAAACCTTTGTATCAATTTCAGGATTCTTCAATTCAAGCGGAAAATCGATCAAAGCAATTTTCGCACCCTCGACAATTGACGGCATGTCCGGCGAAACTTTTCCTTTATCGAGAACAAGTCCTTTTATCAGCTCGGTCTCTTTTACTCCCTCGCCCTTTGACTTTTCAATTTTTATATCATCAACACTAATTTCTCCGTGAGTTGAAGCCTGCTTAACTGCGCTAACAATTATGTCCGCGAACTTTTCTTTCATGTCTTCCGCGCCCTTCCCAGTCATCGCCGTCATTGCAATCTGTTTCAAAACATGTTCATTGTCCGTAGTAATCTTCAACGCAATCTCTAACAAAATTTCCTGAGCTTTCTCCGACGCAAGTCGATAACCTTTAGTTATAACTGTAGGATGTATTTTTCTATCAAGAAGTTTCTCGGCGTTCTCCAAAAGTTTTCCAGCAATCATCACAGCAGTCGTCGTCCCGTCGCCAACTTCGTCTTCCTGCGTCTTCGCGATATCAACCATCATTTTCGCGGCAGGATGCTCAATCTGCATTTCGTCAAGAATTGTCACGCCGTCATTAGTCACAATAATATCTCCTGCAGAAGAAATCAACATCTTGTCCATTCCCTTCGGGCCCAAAGTCGTCTTCACGATTTCAGAAACCATTCTCGCAGCCATGATATTATTCCTCTGCGCGTCCTTTCCCAAAAGCCTCTGAACATCTTCGGGCATAAGAACTATGGGCTTATCTGTCATATTAATCTCCCTTAATTGAATTATTTAAGCATTATTGCGGTGGATTGCCATTGTTCATTATTAAAGGAGGGGGTAATGTAGGGGGAACCTGGGTGCCCCTCAGTTTCAGAAAATTTATAAGTTCAAGGGTTATCTAAGAAGGATGGATAATATCAAAGTTTCTGATGTTATGGCTCGTAATGTTGACACAGTTGGGAAAGATTCCAACCTTATAGAGTGTGCGAAAAAAATGGTAAGGAAAAAAACTGGAGGGCTTATAATTGTAGATAAAAAGAAGTTATTGGGATTCATATCAAGCAAGGACATTCTTTGGGCGCTTATAAAAAATCCAAAAGCAGATCTATCAAAAATAAAAGCCCTCGACATATCTCCTAAAAAGATTGTTACAATAAAACCCTCAAATACTCTCGACGAAGCTGTTGACAAGATGAAAAAGTCAAAGATATACCGGCTTCCAGTTATTGATAAAAAGGAATTGGTCGGAATAATAAAAATGAAAGATATACTTGAATTCTATCCGGGACTTTATGATGAGTTCAGAGAATTGTCCGAAGTCGGAGATGAAACTGAAAAAATAAAAAGTTTGAATTGTGGAGAAAAAGAAGAAACTATCCCTGACGGAATATGCGAAGAGTGCGGAGAAAGAGATTCTCTTTATAGAGGGGAAAACGGAATCCTGATGTGTGCCTCATGCTTGGCTTCAATTTAACTTATGCCATCTGAGGAGAAAAATGTCTTCTACCCTCAAACAATTGTACGTTTCGAACACCTTTTTTTGTTCTTGCCCCATATTCAAAAAGTGAAGTTGAACTTATATCTCCCTCAATGTGAATCTCTCCGAAGTCAGGATCATATCCCAAATATCTTTTCATCTTGGTCTTTTCTCGATTAATCCACCCTTCTCCATCTTCCTGAATTCCTTTAACAATTATGTGAGGCTTAACTATTGCTGCAAGCCTTGTCGTTGGACCAACATCTTCAGGATTATATGGGTTTCCCACATAAGGATGAATCGTAGCATGATCTACGGCATCTATAGCAGAGACGTTGAGTGCTCTTACATGCTCGGTATAATAAGGTCTTGGAACTACTGAACTTTTATCTTTCTTATATAACACAGCCCGATTGTGATTTGTTACGTTGACAAAAAGAACATCTCCTAATTCTTTACACGCTCTCAAAAATGCAACGTGGACCGGATGCGCCTGTTCAACATCAAACGTGCCCCCAGTTAAAACAATGCGCTCTCCTTTCTCTCTAATCCCCCTAGCAATCTCTTTAAGTTCTCTGTCATTTTCCTTAAAAGGATAATATAATCTTCCCATTTTCCTTTCATTATCACCCTCCGATATTATAAAAACTCTTCCGTGTTCCAGTATATAATCCGAAGAATATTTAAATCAGTTTTCGCTTTAAAATAAAAGAGAAATTATAATGCCAGAAACAGATACAGTATTTTCAAGCAAGATAAAGTACAATGGAATTTTTTCATTCAAAGATTTCTATAAATTTTGTTATGACTGGCTTGTCGAAGAAACGGGGCTGGAGATGGTCGAAGACAGTTACAACGAGAAGATATCTGGCGACGTAAAGGAGATAAGAATCAAATGGTCTGGTAAAAGAAAAATTACAGATTACTTCCGATTTGATATAAAAGTGGAATTTATAATTCTCGGATTAAAAAATGTTGAAATCTCTCAGGGCGGAGCAAAAGTAAAAACGAATCAAGGCTCTGTTGAAATGACTGTCAAGGGAATTCTAGTGAGCGATTACAACGGAAAGTTTGACAAAAATTGGTACGCGAAATGGTTCCGAGGTGTCTACGAAAAGTGGATAATCTCTTCAAGAGTTGTGGAATTCACAGACAAAATTGCCAGCGACTGCGACGAATTCTTGAGCCAAGCAAAAGCTTATCTAGATTTGGAAGGAAAGAAGTAAACAGTCTCTTCAATGCCAACAATTTTTATAAACCCCTTTTGCCTATAGAGTTACGCGGGAAAAGATAATTCTTACAGAGGCTTTCCACCCTAATGGTAGAGATTATTTTGAAATTAGGAAAGGAGAAATAGATGAACATTCTCCCAACAACGATTATTCTCGGCACCGTTTAAGAGCAACAATTGAAAATCTGGGAAATATTGTTCGCTTAGAAACATTCACTCCTGATGGTTCCTTTAAATTTTCTGAAGATTTTCCTCATCCTGATTTTGATTTTGCTTATATCTGTGCCCAAGGATTAGCCCATGGTCTAGCCTATGCTTATTCAACAGAGTGTGTAGATTTCACCTTAAGAAATTTGAATGCTCTAAGAGAGCGAAGAGAAGAATTTAGTCTTCTGCTTGAGGAAATGCCGCGCTGCTCTCATTAAATCTTCACTACCGAAATCCTTAAATAGAAATTCCCTTTTCAGAATATATGTCTTTTAGAAAAAACCCTTCGCTGAAATTCTTCTTAATTATAACCCTGTCTATTTTAGTTCTTCTTCCTTTCGTCTCGTCGGAAAACGTCACAGTTACAAAACAAAGTTCAGGGGAAGTTCTTGTTATAAATACTGATAGCGTCGTGACTTTCGACCTACAATTTTTCAACAGCGGACCAGACGCGACTTTTGAACTTTACAATCTCATCGGATTCACAATGGAACCTAACAGTGTTTACATCGATGCTGGTTCTACAAAAAATGTTGAACTAAAGCTCGCTCCCCTTGGAACCATAAAAGAAAGAGGATACTACACAATGTCGTACTACATCAAGCGAAGCGACACGGAGCAAGAACCGCACACACTGACATTCAAAATAATCGAATTGAAAGACGCGTTCTCAATCGGCGCGGGCTTCCTCGACCCTGAATCCTCAGAGGTTGAAGTCTTCATAAAAAACAAAGAGAATGTAAACTTCGAAAACATAAACGCAAAGTTCACCTCTCCTTTCTTTAACTTTGAAAGAGCATTCACGCTAGAACCATACGAAACGGAAACTTTTGACATTCCGATTGACCAAGAAACATTGAGAGGCATGACTGCAGGATTCTACACAATGACTTCTGAAATAACAATCGGGAAAGAGAAATCATCAATTGAAGGTGTCCTCAAATTCATAGAAAAAGACATAGTCACGACGACAAAAAGCGAATTCGGATTCCTTATTAATACTCAAGTAATTGAAAAATCTAACGAAGGGAACGTCGCCCAGAAAACTGAAACAGTGATTAGGAAAAATGTTATTCCTCGATTGTTCACAAGTTTCAGCCCAGAGCCCGACATGGTTGAACGCGACGGCGCGAATGTTTATTACACTTGGATAAGAGAAATAAAACCAGGCGAGGTCCTTCAAATAAAAGCAAAAACAAACTGGTTGTTCCCCTTCGTGATTATATCTTTCCTTGTGATAATAGTTTTCATGACAAAAAGATATACTGAAACAAGTTTGGTTTTGAGGAAACGAGTTTCTTTCG
>JAHJUA010000089.1 GCA_018829425.1 Nanobdellota archaeon
CGCTGACCAGATAATTCTTGGGAATAATAAGAGCCCTAGAAGTATTGGAATTATCTATTATCTTCTTGCAAGAGAATATGTCAAAGCGCGTGGACTTAAAGTTGAAGTTCCAGATTTGGAATGGTGGACTGGCGAGATTGACGATGGGCCTGTGAAGCCGAGAAGGGTTTTCAAAGTTAAGGGTGATGAAGAACCCGTGGAAGTTGAAGAAGTGGTTGCTTAAGATTTTTCTTAAAATGAAAACGGATGAAGAAAAAATGTTCGCTTGGTATAGAAATTTTTGTAAGTTCAACCACCTTTATTTTCCCGAGGAAGAATTTACTTTGATGGATAAGGTTTTGATGTTAAAAATAACACGGGAAAGATTTCTTAAAATCGATCCAGATTCACCTCATTTGGGCAGAGACCTTTTGAGAGAAGTTGGATACGGCATGAAAGAGTTTGGATATAATGTTCGTAGAACTCAATGATTTCGACTCCACCCTTCGGGCTCCGCGAACTCGGAAAGCGCTGGCGCGCTGATTAATAAAGTAAAATCACCTTGGGGTGTTCGAGCTTAATTATTTAATAACGGAAAAACATGATGGAGTCTGTTTTGGAGTTAATCTCAATTGAGCGGAGCCGAGGGCGGAGCGCTAATTAATTTCATTAAATAATCCTTCTAAAAATCCGCGAGGATATTTCATTAAATCAAACAAATCCTTTGGCATCACAAATTGGTAATCCTCCAATTCTTTTTTGTCTAAAGTTATTTCTGGCTTTGAATCCAGCTTAATTAGAAAAAAAGTTTGCTCTTGACCCTTAAATCCTTTTAATTTCTGGTAATCTTCGGGCCAATCATATTGAAATGTTGCCTTTAACTTTCTAGCAATTTTAAAATCAATCAGATTAAGTTCTTCTTTTATTTCTCGAGTAAGGGCCTCATCCGCAGATTCATTATCATTAATCCCACCTTGGACAAACCACCAAAAATTATTGTCTGGTTTTTTAACCAGTAGAAATTTATCTTTTAAGATTATTACTCCAACTACATTTTTTCTATATGGTAAATTTTTCATTTTAATCAACCTTAAAAAATAACCAAGATTTTTCGGGTTTATTTCCGTAATGAGTTTTAACGAGGACAAAATTTCCTTTTAGTTTTTTTCCTTGAAGTTCGAATTCAATTTTCTTTTCATCTTTCGATTTTAAGTTGTAAGTTCCGTTGTCCCAAATTTCAACTTTGCCCGCGCCGTAATTTCCTTCAGGAATTTCTCCTTCAAATGTCGCGTAATCGAGAGGATGGTCTTCAACAGCGACGGCAAGTCGCTTTGTTCCTTTCTCCGTCGGTGGTTCTTTTGGAACGGCCCAGCTTTTTAATGTTCCATTCATTTCTAATCTTAAATCATAATGCAAATGCGACGCTGCATGTTTTTGGATGACAAAGCGAGGCAACCTTATCGGTTTCCTTCGCATAACCTTCCCTTTAATTTTGTGCTCATGGCTGATAGAATCCTTAGAAGAAATTTCTGATTTTGGTTCCGGAGTTTTTTTGAAGTCTCGCTTTTTGTCGTAGTCTTTTAATGTCATTCAATTTCCTCAACAAACAATCTTCCGCCGAGAGTTCTGCATTGGCGAGGGTGACTTTCCATCGCTGGATAGCCCGCATCAATACATGATTGAAAATTATTTATTTGGTATCTTGCATCTCCAACTTCCCACTCACGAACACATTCCTGCTCCGACGCGTTCCATGAATAACCTGCTGGGCCGAGGCATCCGTTTGAATCTCTGTCGCCACCAATGATTTTGTCGTCGGTGAATTCCTTATTCAGAAAAAATAAGAGAAGTGAAACTGCGATTAAAATAAATAATGCGATTAAAATTTGGATTCTTTTTTGTTTATATTTTGTTAAAGACATATATGGTAAAAGACAACGAATCTTATAAAGTTATTTTTCCTTGGAAACTTATGGGAAATAGTTTCGGGTGTTTGGGATACGAAAAAAGTCAAAGAGGTATTCTTATGGGTAAAAGAGTAGTTTTCGCGCAGACATTATCTCGGGGTCTTCATAATCTCCCTTGGGAAAAGGGAAGACTTGAGAAATTGATTAGTGAAGGTAAAGTTCTTGTTGGGTCTGTGGATGCTGGACTTAGTAGACATGGTGCAGTTACAAATTATACTCCCGTAAAAGCATATAAGTTTACCGACGCTGCCGAAGAAGAATGGCAAGAGGTTCTTATGGAAGTGGCAGCGGCATACGATTTCTCCGAAGGAGATTAACTTTTACACCGCGAAAGATTTATAAACGCAGAGAAAGATAATTTCATGTAACTAAGATGAGTGCCTTAACAACGTGCATGATTTACATGAAGAATGTTAGTGCAATTAAGGTATGAGGTATGTAGCAACAGTCACTTAGTAGTATTCTAC
>JAHJUA010000090.1 GCA_018829425.1 Nanobdellota archaeon
CCGACAATAATTCTTCCACTCATTTGGAATAAAACAATTAAAGGTTTTTAAGGTTATTCTTGGAAGACTGCCTCGCTGCGCTCGGACTTCCAAAAAAACTGATAACCTAAACAGCTGAGAGAATTTCCAGTTAAAGTTTTCTTCGCTTAATTTTATTTCTACGAAGCGCCTTGACAAATGTCTGGCGCGGAGCCAAGAAAATTTGCGCCAAAGACGCGCAAAACCTTCTTCTTCGGGCGGGTGGGCGGGAAACCGTTTTAACAACTCGCGCTATTTCTCCATCAACTCAACTCTTTTATCATCAAGAAGAATCTTCGCAACTTCTTTCGGAATGTTCGCTACCTGTCCTTCTTCAAACGGCCCCATCTTCTCGCCTTCCAAATCCAAAAGTTCCTCGACATTCTCCTTAAAAATTACAAGCTCGTGCTTTCCGTCAACTTCTTTCTTCCCCGAAAGCAACTCGTTAACTTCCTTATCCGAAATTTCTATATTCGTCATTATCTCTTCGAACAACGACTTTTCAAACGGCAACATGTTTTCAAAATCCTGTTTGGAAATCCCAGTCTCCGACGCAATAAGAACCAAATTCAAAATCTTCTTCCTGCGACGAACCATTAATTCCTTAAACAACGTCACAGCATTCTCCAACTGCTTTTTCGTCTTCGTAATCATGTCAGAAAAAACATCATCATCTTTCAGCGTCAACTGTTTTTTATCTCTCAAATATTCTGCAACGTCTGTGATAAAATTCTTCGTCACCGATTGAAGCTGGTCAGAATATCTCTCCTTCCGCGCGGCTTCGTAAATGTCGTTGTAGGTTATCATTCATTCCTCCCGAAGCCGCTTCTCTGGTTGCTGGAATTGTGAAAAACCCGCTGGAGGTTTTCAGCGGCTTCGTAAATATCATTATATGTAATCATATAAACAGAAAACACTCCGCGTTTTTAACAATTTCCATACTAAAGAAATCTAATCAAAATTTCTTCCCGCAATTACCAGTATTCTTGCCTGTGCTAATCGCATCTTCAACTTATCCAAAAGACCACCTTCTTCGATAACTCTCACAGATGCGAAATAAGGGCACTGAGCAGACTCATTCCCATAACACCTCTGATCTCTAAACCGAACGCTCAACCCAGAGTCATCAAAACCACCTACTGCTCTCATCAGACAATCCACCACATATTCGCACGCCATAAAAAACCAACCAAAAAATCATATTTAAAGATTTATAGGGTACAAAATATACTTTGGCCTCATTATCCTACCTCGCTGCGCTCGGGATAAAATAACTGATAAATAAACAGCAGGAAATAATTCGCCGTCGGATTTTGACCTTAATAATCTTATAACGGAAAAATCTAGCAGAGCCGATTTTGGAATTAATATCAATCGTGAGCGAAGCGAACGTAAATTTTATTCACTTCAAAAACCCAACCTTATTCAAAAGGTCTTTCCCAAGAATCTTCCCTAACTTTCCTCTCTGCGCATTCTTCTCACAAAATCTCACGACTTCCCCTTTTTCCTCAGGATTGTCTTTGGAACTTGCTTCTCTGAGTGGAATGTCTTTTCCACCCATTCTAAAGAATGAAAGAATCTTATCTCTACGTCTTCTTGGTGGACTGTCATTATAAAACAAAACCGGAATTGGATCTGCAGAGTGCGCTTTAAATTTACACGGCGTCGCGTGGTCTCCAGTTACAACAATCTTTATTCCTTTCGGTGGCGCGAACCCCCGAAGGAATTTGAAAAGCGTCTTATCAAGATATTCAATCATCAGTTTTTTCTCAATCGGTTTGTTATCATGTCCTGGAAGGTCCGTCTCCTTTATGTGAACAAGCGCATAATCAAACTTCTTGTGGTTCTTCTTCAAAGTCTTAACCGCGAAACTGCACGCCTTTTCTAAACCCGCTCTAAGATTTTTGTATGAATCTAAATCTTTCAATCTCGGATAGTCAAAAGAAAAAACAGTCATTCCACTAACTCTTGAAAATCCAACTTCCAGAGGCATGTAAGAAACAGAAAGCCACTTCCTATAAAATTTCAACTTAGGTGGTTCAATTCCTGCGCCTCGCATAAGAAGATAATTCGCAGCCAACAAGCCCCTCTTTTTTCTTGATTCATTAAGAGGGTGATTCTCCAAAACTTCGTAAGCTTTTTCCATAAATTCCTTAAGAACATTCACTGTGTAATGCGCGTTTTCATCATCGCTGTCCAACTCTTTAAAATTCCCAATCACATCCGCTTTTCCAGCGCGCCCTTTCGCATAAGGAGAATCATTCCCAGTGATGTCATCAGAAAAACCTCCTCTAAGAACAAAAACTGCCCTGTGCTGATTAGTCGCCTTGAAAACAAAATCACAAGGAAGTTTTATTTTATTTAAGGCCTTAGCAAGTTCCTCCGCTTCGCGAGTTGTAAGTGTCCTTCCAGCGCGCCGGTCAATGATATTTCCTTCTTTTATTGAACCAATAGTTGCGAAATTCACTCTCAATGCCAAATCACCACGCGTAAGTTTTAAGTCTGTCCCGCGCACTTCAAGTTGCCCACGCGTACTATCAATAAGATTATTCCCAAACATTGAAATTATTGCTTCATCCGACTCTGGAACAAATCCGGGTTTAACTGAATACATGTAACCCTGTTCTCCGCGAGCAGCCAGAAAATCTAAATTCGGTGTCTCAGCCGCTTCGAGCGGCGTCATATCCTCTAACTGCCGATTCGGCAAATCTCCAAGCCCATCAAGAATAACCAAAACACCTTTCATTTGGAGTACCTCTTACGACGAATGAATGGAAATCTCAGATTTACTTTCATGATACAGGGGAAAAGAAGCACCTCTTTATAAAAATTTATATTCACTCTGGAGATTTAGTTAATCTTCATAAAATTTATATAATTTTGACGCATTAATTCCTTGTGTTAGATTATACAAAACCGGTCTCAGGGAATGAGAAAGTCTACAGGTGGCAAAATCTTATAATAGACTCCAATAATCTTGTAGATGTGAGGCCCCAAGAAGCAAAACAGATGAAATATGAGGGAGAAAAAGTTGAAGTCGCCGCTGAAGGGAGAATGATTCAAACTTCTCGGGCGAAAGAGGGAGCTGCAGTCCATCCAAGAAGAGCCCCAGACACTTCTGAAATAAATGGTCTAGGGGGGAAATTCGACAGCAATATATAATCAAATCCCAAGCATTAACATTATAAATTCTAATTCTTTCATAAGGACATGTTCAAGTTTCTAAAAGAAAAACTCGGTAATTGGACGAAAAAGATTTCAAAAGAGGCAGAGCTCGAAGAAGAGAAAGTCAAGACCAAAAAAGTTAAGGTAGCGAAGAAAAAAGAAATCGCTTTGCCAGTGAAATTTGACGCAGGAAAACAAAAATACGGACCCGATTTGGAAGAACTGAAAGAAATTGCAGATAAAACAGAAAAGGAAATCCATTTAGAAACGCCTAACATAAATAAACAATTAAGAGGAGAAGATTTTGGTAGCGGTCTAACTTCTGGGCGGGAGGGTGGGAGCCTGTACGAAGAGTCCGCCAAAGAAGAAGAAAACAAAAAGGCTGAACCAGGCACAAAATCGTTCTTTCAGAAAATTACTTCAAAAATTCAAAAAATAAA
>JAHJUA010000091.1 GCA_018829425.1 Nanobdellota archaeon
CCTTGACCTTGCAGATAAATGGATACTATCGAGATTGAATTCGACGATTGTGGAGTTAAACAAGTCGTTAGATAATTTTTACATAAACGACGCGACCAAGATTTTATACGACTTCATCTGGCACGACTACTGCGATTGGTACGTGGAGATGACTAAAACCCGTTTGTATGGCAGCGAACCTGACGATGTAAAAATAGTCGTGTTGAACCGTGCGATATTCATTTATGAACAAGCGCTTAAACTTCTGCATCCGTTTATGCCGTTTGTTACGGAAGAAATTTGGCAGAACCTTGCAGAAAGAAAGACCGGCGAGAGCATAATGGTTTCGCCCTTCCCAAACGCAGATGAAAAATGGATTGACAAAGAGACAGAAGCGGACGGATTGTTTATGCAGAATGTCGTGAATGCAGTCCGCACAGTGCGCGGCGAGCTTGATGTGCCTCCTTCAAAGGAAATAAATATTATTCTGAATTTCCACGATGCCGAGAAAGAAAAGCATCTGCAAAAATATGAAAGCTACCTGAAGCGATTAACAAAGACCAAAGATGTAACACTCCTGCGGGATTCAAATAAACCGCGCCACTCTGCAAGCGCAGTTGTTGATAATGTTGAAATTTTTATCCCGTTAGAAGGATTAATTAACCTCGAAGCTGAACGAGAGAGGATACAGAAAGAGATAGACCGTGTTCGGGGTCTTTTTGAGAGCACGGAGAAAAAACTTTCCAACCAGAACTTTGTTTCAAAAGCGCCGCAAGAAGTTGTCGAACACGAAAGGCATAAATTAGAGAGCTTTAAGAACACATTACAGAAGTTAGAGAAGAATTTGGAGAGTGTAAGCTAGGAAGTTCAAAGAGGAAATTGTGTTTTTCAACAAAAATATTTGTAAATTTGAGGTAAATAAAGGTTTCAAATGGCAAAAATATTAGAACATCGAATTAAATTAACGAAGAGCAAGGTGGACAAGTCGTGGTCATTTTCCGATTGTACTCAATCTCAGACACGTTACATTACACATGGCTACTACACTTACCCAGCGAAATTTATCCCGCAACTTGCAGCACGACTAATAAAAGAACACAGCAACGAAAACGAAATCGTTATTGACCCGTTTATGGGAAGCGGCACCACAGTTGTAGAAGCAATTGTCAATAACAGAATATAATGTAGAAGCAAAGAAAATTAGTTTTGTAATTTTTCAGGTAATGATAAAAAATGTTAACCAATAAAGACAAAGTAAATAAAAAAGTACAAGAACCCCAGGCAACGTATGCTATTCAAAACTCATTTTCTCATTATGAAGAAGATGTTTATACAAAAGTTGCGGTTCAAGCCCTAATGACCTTTGGTATTTATTCAGTTATTCAGAATAAAGAAACTTGCACTTTTGAAAGATTAGTAGCAGAATGTTTTTTGTTTTTTCCTAAAGTTTTTGGAATAAAACGCTATCCGCAATGGCCTGATACACTGAAATTTGACCGAGCCACAAGAAGTTTAAGAGAAAAAGGATTGACTATGGGCGGGATAGGCGGCAAGCATTCCCCTGGCGAAATTACTCTTACTGAATTGGGTAAAAAGATTGCTAAACAAACAGAAGATATTTTAAATAACAAAATACCTGTCCTTAACTATAAAGCAAAAAAATCATCACCTACTGACAGAAGTATTGATGATAAATTGATAAAGTATTTAAAAGAGAATCCACACTTTAAGAAGTATCTCAACAATCCTAAATTCTTTGCTATTTCAGAACCAGATTTCCGAAATATACTACGGTGCACATTGGAAACACCTTGGCGTGTAGTGAAGCAAAACCTTGAATATTTTAAACAATTGGCAAAGTCATATAATGAGAGAGAAATTATTGATTTCCTGTCTTTTTGTGAAAATAAATTTTTTAACCAAGGAGAAAAAAATGGCTAAACCATTACCAGTAAAAACACAGCGTATTCTTCGTCAAATGATCGATGCAATGCTAAAAGGTAATATTATTAACGGAATCGTAGAATTGGTTACAAATTCGGACGATAGTTATAGACGGCTGGAAGCAGATGGTAAAAGTGTGAATGGTGTAATTGAAATTTATCTTAATAGAAAGAAAGGAGGAACTTGTGAGAAATTGAAGGTAAAAGATTATGCAGGCGGTATGTCTCAATCGGAATTAGAGAAAGCAATTGAATTTGGTGGTGAAACAAGCGGGTTTGAAGAAGGAAAAAGTGTGAGGGGGTTTTTCGGAAGAGGATTAAAAGAAACAATGCTTTCATTGGGAGAAGGACAAATCAAAACAATTAATCAAGGAAAAAGTTGTAGCACAAAAGTATGGTTAGAGAATAACAAAGAATTCCAGTATGATGATGAGCTTTTGGAAATAGTTGAAGACACTGACAAGCCAGATGGAACAGATGTATATATCAATATAACAAATGAAAAAATAAAAATTCCCGAACTTGATAATTTTAAAGAGCAGCTTTCAAAACATTTATTTTTAAGAGATATTAACAGCAATAAGTCCCGTAAAGTAATCTTAACGTTTGATGATTTAAAGCGAAATGCAAAATCTACTGTGAGTATTACCTTTTCTTATCCTCGAGGCAACAGAATAAAAGAAGTAGGTATTACACTACGGCCTTTTGAAGACAAAGTTAAATTGTCAATTTATGAAAGTTCTGAACTATTAGATTTTCTACCAAACAATCCATTCGGATTAGCGGGGATATTGATAAAAACGAAAGGAGCAATACTCGACAATCAATATAATCAGTCCAAGTATTCAAGAGACCCTGCGGCTATGTATTTCTTCGGTGAGGCAATCTGTGAAGGATTAGAAACCAGATTAAGGAACAACGAAACGGAGATAATAAATTTAAATAGAGGAGGATTAGAATGGAGACACGAATACTGCCAAGTTCTGTCAAATGCTATTGATAGAGAATTAGAGCCATTTATTTTACAAAAAAGAAAGACATTAGAAAAAAAGCCAGAGAAAGAAGTTAAAGAGGCAACCAATAAAATGTTGAGAAAGTTATGCAGCTTGCTTAACGAGCTTGCCAAAAAAGAATTAGACGATACAGAAAGCCCTCCAGAACCACCACCCGATATTAGAGATTTGACTATCATTCCAGCAATAGCAAATGTTCAGATAGAAAAGCCCCGTGTTTTACTGGTAATGGCTCCAACTGAAGTTGTTACAAAAGAAGGTAAAGAAATTCATATCAAGTCGGATAATGTTAATATCCATCCTCTTGCCTCTGTTAAAAATTTAGAAAAATCTTTTAAATATCCGGAAACTTTATTGTCCACTTATTTCAAAGTAGCGGGCTATAAAGAGAACGCAGAAGGAATAATAACTGTAAAGCTCGGTAATAAAACGGCCACGGCAAAACTAAAAGTTGCCCCTCCTAAAGAAGTTGGTGAAAGAAAGCCACGAAAAGGGGGGTTTATTTCGGGTTTTGATATTAATGAAATTGATAATCCTACTCAAAGAGTAGAATATGATAATGGAATTATTAGAATTTTTATAAAATTTCCGTCTGTTGCAAAATTTATTAAAAGTGGTTTAGAAGGAATTGAAGAACCAGAAAGTAAAATTTTAATGGCTGAATTAGTAGGAGAAGCATTTTGTAGAACAGTTGCAAGGCAAAAAATAGAGGTAGAAGGATATATTCCTACAGGGCCGACTTCTGCAATTGATGAATTTAATTATCGTGTGAATGAGTTACAAAAAAAACATCTGCATAGAATTCAAGAAATAATTCTTAACTGGAAATTTTGAAATGAAAGCAATTAACTTGAACAAGGAATGGGAATTCATCGGTTCTGAAATGAAATCCTTTTCCGAAAAGAATGTTCCATACCTTATACGAGAGGTATTATTTGCTGCACGCATAATGTTACATAAATATTCAGATACAAAAGAACGCAAAATGAAATCATTTTATAAATTGATTTATCTGAAATCAAAAAAATATTATTTAGAGCGAGTTCATTAAATATTAAAGTGGCAAGAAGATGTTCATCCGCCTTTATGAACTTGCTAAGCAAGAAGGCAACGATGAACTCTTGAAGTTTTGCAGAGAAGTGCTCGAAGTTTATGAAAGAAACAAAATCAATTCCCACATTGTCTGGAAAAAGTGAAATACTGAGCAAACAAAACTATACATGATATAATCTAAGACGAGGGCGTTATGAAAGAATATAAAACCTTTATCAACCAAAAAGAAATGAGAGATTTCTTCAGAGAAATATGTAAAGAAGAGGATAGAAGGTTCTCTGATAAAGATATAGTTTCGTTCATAAAATTCTGTGAAAGAGATTTCTTTGATTGGTTGAAAACAAACTACAATTATTTTTTGACTAATAAATAAAATCCATCAAATGTCTGGAAGTGGTACAACCATCGATGTTTGCAATGAAGAAAAAAGACAAGTTTATGGATTTGACTTAGTCTCTCGAAGATCGGATATAAAGCAAGCCGATGCTCGCAAACTACCTCTTCCTGATAACTTCGCTGACCTTGTTTTTATTGATTCCCCATATTCAGATAACATCAGATATTCAGATCATCCAGATTGTATTGGCAAGATATCTTGTGAAGAACATCGCTTCTTCGAAGAAGTTGAGAAGGTAGCAATTGAAGCAAAACGAATTCTTAAACCCAATGGAGTTATTGCTTGGCTAATTGGCGATCAAGCAAAGAAAAAAATTTTTACCCCTGTCGGGATTCGACTATATCTGATACTTGAGAAACATTTTAGAC
>JAHJUA010000092.1 GCA_018829425.1 Nanobdellota archaeon
AAGAAATTTTCAGGCAAAGTTGAGATAAGACCCATAGTCGGAGGAAGTATTCCTGAACAACCATTTTTTATTGATTTGGGAGGGCAGATTGAAGATTGTCCCAATGCAAAGAAGATACATCAATTTGGTTTTTATATTCCTAATAGGGATGATTTAACAGAAGAGGAAATCAATACAATACTTAATCTGCTTAAGGAAGACTGATCTCAGAAAAATTAATATTAGAGACCTCAATCTTTAGTCATCTTTCTCACCATGTCTGAGAATGCGGGCCTTGTTATGAAAACTCCTGCAGTAATTCCTATCATCGTTGTAAAGGCGAATCCCTTCAGAAGTCCTGCGCCGGCCCAGAGAAGAGGGAGCATCGAAACAAGCGCGGTGAAATATGCGCCCATGATTATTGCAAAGGCTCGTTTAAGTCGCTGAGTAAGGCTTATGAATTTTTCACGTTGAGATTCATCAAGAATAACTATTTGGTCGTCGAAACCAGTTCCTATCGTTGCTAAGATTCCTGCGATGCTGGCGAGGTCCAGATTCCAACTAATTAGTGAAGCAATCCCTAAGATGATCATAATTTCAGAAAAACTTGTTAGAACAAGAGCGAGAGAAGATTTGAAATTTCTGTATCTTATAAGTACTACAAGAGATGCTCCGAGAAGGGCGAGAGCCCCTGCAAGTATAATTGCCCTCGTGAAATCTTTTCCGAGAACGGGAGAAATCGAATCAAGTTTAACAATTTCGAGTTGGAATGGAAGGCTTCCTGTCACAAGAATTGTCTGGAGTTTATGCATCGATTCTTCTGCAGCAAGCACTGATTCTTCTCTCGTTGCTCCGCTTGCGCCACCTGAAATAGAAATTCTAGTTTCGACTCTTCCTTTAAGACCTTCACTTATAGATAAACTGTCAACTAGTTTTTCGTCGAGATAAAGATCCAGAGGTAGAATAAGATATCTCCCTTGAGGGGTTGTTTCGGAAGGAATATTTTGTGTGATTTCTGCGTGCCTTTCTGCGGCAGAAGGATTTAGGAATATGCTAAATCGGAAATTACAGGACCATCCACTTTCTGACTGGCTGCAAGTTTCAATATAGGCACAACTAGAATCTCTACAAACAGAGGATATGTCTTTTTCTCCACCGACGAATACTGTGTCATTTCCAATCTTTGCTTCAAATTTTCCCTGCTGAGATATCAAGTCTCTAATGTCTGAAGGACTTGCTCCTGCGGCTTCAACCAACATAAAATTATTTCCTTCAAGATCCGAGACTTGACGAACCTTAATATCGGAAAGTCCAAACTCATTAAGTCGGTTCTGGGTTATCTCTACCAGCTCGGTCGCTTCAGAGTCTGAAAGTTCTTTGTCTTTAGCTTGGACCAAAGCTCTTGAACCTCCGATAAGATCTAATCCTAGCTTAAGATTTGTGGATGGAATTTCTGAAACAGTTATTTGTGGAGATTCGTTTGAGAAAAATATCACTTCAAAATCTTTTGTGGTAATATCTGTCCTAACTGTTTGATTAGAATCGAACTTGCCTTGAAAAGATGCTATGAAATCTGAAGCATCGTTGATCTTTTTCCCGTCGACAGAAGTTATTATCTGGCCTTCACGGAGCCCTTGGTTAAAGGCAGGAGATGTAGAATCGACACTCGTCACAAGAACTCCCTTTTGCAAGAATGTGGGAGGGAATCCAATAACACTCAGTATGGAAAAGAATACAATAATTATCAGCAACCAGATTTTCCAAGTGAGCCTAATTCTCATTTTTACCTTCCTTCTTCAAGACATACCATTTTAGTATTGAAACATTAGTTATCCATGTGTTTAGGATGTCGAAAGAAAGGCCGATTACAAGTATCACAAATATTGTTGAAAGAACATGGGAGATTGGGCTTATTATTATTAGGGCAAGTACGACTGCCACAAGAGAAGTCAGCGTCATCGTTATTCCAGTCTTGAATGCAGAATAAATTTTATTATTCAATGATCCTTCGTGCCTTTTCAGAACTCGGTTCGTCAAAAGAATATCAGTGTCTACAGAATAACCAATAAGCATAAGGAATGCAACGATTGCTGCGGTTGAAATTCTAACGCCGAATATATTTAGGACAGTCAGCGTCATGAAGATGTCTGTTATAGCAGAGAGAACGATTGCTGCGGAAGGGATAAATGTTCTGAAGATTAAGAAAACGACAATTGCCATAAAAACAAGTGCGAGTATAACTGCAATTAAAAGTTGCTTGAAAAAGTTACGGCTTAACGCACTTCCTGTGAATTCGAAGCTACTGTTTTCTTCTGTGAGTGCATGGCCAAAATATTCTTCAAGAACGGCCTGCGCAGTGTCCATATCTGAAGTTGTTTCGACGGTGACTGCTTTTTGTTGCCCTGTGACTAAATCAGAAATTTCTCTAATGATTACTCCTTCAAGTTTTCCAGATATGGAGAGTTCAAGATTTTCTATGTTGGTCTGTTCATAAACTGTTACAGAAGTTCCCCCTGTTAAAGTTATGTCTCTGTGAATAAAATCTCCATTAGAAGAATAAAAGAAGAACATGTATACTAGGCAAAAGACAAGAATTATCAAGGGAATTAGTAAAAGTTGTTTGTAGTAACTATCATGGAATTTGTCCATTCTGTTCTTCAAGTTTTCTTTGTTTTCTGTCATCTTTTGTTTGCGACCGGACGAATGCGTCGGCCTCTGAGGTGTCTCTCGGTTTTCAAGGCCGCCCTTACACTAACCCCTCCTTTGGGCTAGCAGCCTCGCGAATGCGCCGGCCGGGAGTCGAACCCGGGCAATTTGCTCTCTTCAAAAAATATCTTTCTTGGAAGGCAAATGTCATACCGCTAGACCACCAGCGCTTCACCAATGAAAAAGATACATATTTTTAAAGGTTGTTAATCCTTTCTTTATAGTGCACTTTCTTATGACAATTTGAGCAAAGAACTTTGCATTTTTCCATTTCTACCAATATCTTTTTTGTAGAAACTCCATCCGCAACCATTTCTGAAACAGACCGGTCTTTCTTAAGTCCTTTAGGATGATGAAACTCTAATGTTGCAGGATGGTTCTCTTCACACTTTGAGCATATCAGATTCTTTTTATATTCCTGAAGCCATTTCTTAATTTGTTTTTTTCTTCTTGTAACATGTGCTATTTCTGATTCTTTATGTTTTGCATACCATTTTCTGCGATACACTAGCCTATATTCCCTATCCTTGAAAGGCATACTGATTTAGGTTTCCAACCATTATAAACTTTTGTAACCTTAAAGAAGATAAAATGCCCGGGACAGGATTTGAACCTGCGACCTAAAGGTTAGGAACCTTTCGCTCTATCCAGGCTGAGCTACCCAGGCGGTGAGGAAATTAGAATTTCCTCGAGAGACACTTAACCTTCTTTAAATTACTGTTCAAGGCTGATTAAAATATCACTTTTCTGACCTATAAAAAACTTTATAAACGCATTAAATCATTGACTTTTGAAGACGGTCATAGTAATCGTGAAATACCCGATCCCTTTCCGAACTCGGAAGTCAAGACGATTACGCCATCTGCGTTAGTGTCCACAAGATGCGAAACAATGGTGCTGTCTTCACTGATTTTCTAGTTAATTTTAATAATAGGTTTTAACTTGTTGTTCTATGAAATCTAAATTATCAAGGAACGGGGCAATTGAAAAAATTGAGGATTTCTTTAAGAATATAAAATGTAAATTACCAAAAGAAATAAAGAAAGTTAAAACTCTCGCGATGAGTCGCAACGTTCCTCTCGGAAAGAAGAGAAAAACTTTTTGCAAAAAATGTTTTTATCCTTATAAAAATCCAAAGATTAGAATTAAAAACAAAATAAAATCTTTAACTTGTGAAGCCTGTGGTTTTGTTTCGCGATGGAAAATAAAATCTAACTCTTCTTAAAGTTGCTCAATAGTTCTATGTAATCTTCTTGTCCAAGGAACATAGATTTGCAGCAATATCTTTCGAGTCCGAGCTCGTCTAGAACTTTTTTTGGTGGTTCTCCTTCGGCAACGCGTTTCTTGAACTCAGCCCAAAGGTGAGCAATTGGCTTACCACAACTGAAACATCTGATAGGGATTATCATAATAATAACTCTTTGAGATTGTTTTTAAATCTTGCCCTATAGAAATCAAAGACTCTTGCAGAGTAAGTGCAAATCTTTAAAAACTTTGTAAATTAAGAAATCCCGAAGAGGCTGAAAATGAAGAAATGTATTTATTGTAAAGTAGACATTCCCGACGAGAGTGTGATTGATTTCTGTTCTAGATGTGGAATTGGAGTTTGGGGGGAAAAGATGTTTAACGCAATAGTCAGCAATATGGAAGAGGCGAGGAGTAAAGGCGATTTGGTCTACACAAACCTCTCGGAACAAGATCGCGACCCTCGATAATCTAATATTTCTTTATAAAAGATAGTTTTTTAAATGGAATGAATTTGAGTAACTCATGGGTAGGAGATCAAAGAGCATCAGAACTAAAGGAAAACTACAACTTAGTAGGTATTTTCAAGAGTTTAGTGAAGGAGATTCAGTCTCTGTAGTTAGAGAAAGAGCCATAGAATCTAATTTTCCCGAGAGACTTCAGGGCAGAACAGGGAAGATAGAATCTAAACGCGGGGGTTCATATAT
>JAHJUA010000093.1 GCA_018829425.1 Nanobdellota archaeon
AGATTTTTTGGTTTTAATTTCCATTCTTCTAAAAGTTCCTTATCTTTTTCGTTCTTGTATTTCATGGTCCAATAAATTCCCATCGTGTCGAAAATTAACGAGCCGATGTTTTGACTGACTTCTTTTGGTAGCGAGGCAAGTTCTTCTGCGAGAACTCCGAGAGTATAACTTTTCCCGCTTCCACGCTTTCCGGCGACAAGAACGACGTGACTTCTTGAAACATCCATAAGAATTCTATTTGATAGGGAGGTGTATCGCCCCATTTTCACATAACTTTTTCCAATGAGAACTAAACCTCTATCGCCGAAGATTTTTTTGTCAGAGGAATCTCGACCAACTATGATGTCGTAAGCCATGTAATTTATCGGGAAGAAGCCTTTTTATTTTTTTAGTTTTTTTTCGGCCCACCAACTGTAAGCCGTTCCAATTATAATAAATATCGGAATCAAATAAAAGTGGCTTTTGAATAATGTAAAGTTAAAGAAATAAACTAAAATTAACCATAAGTCAAAAAGACCATAAAGTATAACCAACGTAGTTAAAACTAATTCCTCTGCATACTGTATTTTTTCAGTTTTTCTTTCTAGAAAAGCCCCAAATTTCACAACAACAAAAAATACCATTAGGAGCAGAGGAACTCCTAAAATAGCAGATTGTATTCCGAAAAAATCAGCTATCGGTTTCCAGAAAAAGTTTTGAAGTCCTTGGCTATTTGAAAAAATCATATCCAATGAAGCATCCAAAATAGCTAAAATTACTAAAATTGTCCATGCCCAGAGTTTTGATAACACAACTTTTGGTTTTTTCTTTTCTTTTTTCATATTCCTAAATCAATCACAACAAATTTTTTATTTTTTTCCTCAGTAAAAATAAGTTTTAAGCCGGTAGCCTCCTTATCAATATTGAATAAATAAAGAAATTCACCTGGTTCTAAATTCTGTGATTGGGAAAAATTAGATGCGTCTAAATCTGAAACAGAATATTCATTATTATTTGCGTCTTTTAATCCAAAAGACATTGAAAACGGAACTTGATTATTTTCCGGAATTTCTGATAAATTCCCTACAAATTTTGATTTAAAATAAAGAAATAAAAATTTTCCATCTGTTTGGTATATTTTATCTGTAGTATGGATCTCATATTCTTCAACAGCCTTAGTAATAATTAAAGAAAAATTAGGGTCATTTGGCAAAACAAATTCTTGCCCTAAGCCATGTTCCTCTATTATTGGCGCAGACGCATTTATGGTAAAATGATTAAATAATCCTACTAAAATAATGGTGATTATTACTATTCCCGTTTTAATCCATTTATTATTGATTTTAAAAAATCTGCCTGGAATAAATATAAAAATTGAAATTATAAGATAAATTAAAGCTGCTGTAGTATTCATTCTTGAAAGAGAAATTAAAGCAAAGATAATTAAAACAATCCCGAATATAATTCTCCAAAGAAGAGAACCTTTATTTTCCCCCACAACTTTTTTCATTGGTATTTTAATGAGGTAGAATATAAAAAGTTATCTTTTAAAAATGTGGTTTGTCTTGGAGTCGAACTCTGGTTTTTCATCGGGTCGTTAGCATTATAAAATTAGTTGTGGAGAGCAGGAGAATTCTCTTTATTCAAGTACTCTATTTCGTCTTCAGTGAGCTTTAGTTCTTTTTGGATTTCTGGTTTTGTCAGGAATGCTTTTACTGTTGCGAATTCATACAGCGCGCGTCTTTCTCCGATGTGGACGTAGCGCGCGTATTTCTTCGCGATTGATTTTTTCTTTTCTGTTCTCCGATTATTCAACCACATTTTTAAAATTCGAGTTGGCCTTTTGTAACTTGTGAATCCACTCTTCACAGCACCAGGATTTTTTGCACTTGATATTCCATAACTTAAGAACGCGTTCTCATAAACTAAGAATCTCCAATATTGTTGCCTGTAAATTCTTCTCTTGAAAATATCGACTTTACTTAGGGCGTCGTATGCTTTTACAAGTTCTTCTCCTTGGTATTCTGCAGGAATGTTTTCTTCAACCCAGAGCATGATTTCGTCAATTGGTTTTTTCACAGAGTCGTATAATCCGAGGAGCGCATTGTTTGGTTTTCCTTTGAAGACCAGTTTAAGGGCGGTGAAAATATCTGTTTCTTTGTTTCTTTCATCAATAAGGACTTTTGAAGGATCATCCAAACCAGAGGCAGTTTGAAGGTCGTTTATCGCCGCTCGGACGTCGCCACGCGCTTTTATTGAGATGTTTGTAATGACGTCGTTAGGTATGACTTTTCTTTCATTCCTTAATATTCCAATTAAAATCTCTTTTATGTTTCGGTAGTCCACTTCTTTTAATTGCACAGTCTCGGTTTTTCTTCTCAAGTCGCTGAATTTTTTGTCCCAGATGTCGTTTGCAGTGATTATGATTGGGTGAGCTGAAGATTCTATAAGTCTCATTAATTCTAGGAGACCTCCTCGGTCCACTGCAGATATTCCATCAACTTCATCAACGAGAATTATTTTCTTTTCTTTCATCAACGACTTTTGTTCTATTGCAGGTTTTAACACCGAATTCATTTTTTCTTTATTTCTCAAGTCGGATGCATTGAGTTCAAAGATTTCTGAATTGTTTTCGTTTTTTGCTACATGTGCTAGAGTAGTTTTTCCTACGCCTGGAGGTCCGTAGAGAACGAGGGCTTTCTTTAATGTTTTTGGAAAATTTTTTACGAAGTCGTGAACTTTTTGAACAGCCACGTCTTGACCTTTAACATCTGAGAAAAAACGAGGTCTGTATTTTTCCGTCCAGTTTGTTTGTTTCATTTTATGTAAAAAGAGAGTGATGTTATAAATATTATTGTATTCATCTGCTCGAACTTATATATTCCATCTTAACAATCTTTAAATGAGGTAAATCTTTGTTGGTTTGAGATGGAGAGCCACAGATACGCTGTTTGGGTTGATGGGAAACCAAGAGAAAAAAATCAATCTTTATTTTTTATTCTGGAAGGAATTTTTGAGTCAAGAGAGGCATTGGGCTATGAGCCTCAAGAGGATGCTGAAGTCAATATGCATCTAACTTCTTTGCTACATTCGTTTTTTGACGGGGAGTTTAACCGGAGATTTAGGAATATAGTTTCGAGCCGTCCGACAGACGTTGCCCAATTTATTGAAGGAGCTCCTGATTTAAGGGCGCGTTTTTTGATTAACAAAGCGAATGGAGACTATGCTCTGGTATCTACTGCGATTTTTGGAGGGCCTGTTTTTGGAGAACGACGACGTTCTGATTCTGCGCTTACAGAAGAAGCGGCTATGGAGCACGGGAAAGCGTATTATGGTGGTGCTGCGAATTTAAGTGAGAGAATTAATCAGAGTCATCCGGGGGTCACCCCTGTTCTTCAAAAGTTGTCAAAGGGGTTTGAAACATATGTGAATATTCTAGGGCATATGCGTCATGAGTACTTGAATCTCTCTTCGAGGATATCTGATGGAGAATTTTTTCATCTTGAGAGAGTAGCGAATGAGGTTGATGGTGTAATAATACCTAATGCCTCTGTTGAAGGCATGGATCTATTTCTGGATGCTTACAATTCTTGGTTAGAGGGAAGTCACTCTGAAACAGACAGATTGAAGGTTAATGCGCTCGCGGCAGCTTTAAGGAAAATCAGACCTGATTTTAAATTTGAAGATTTGTAATTACTTCCCGAGCCCGGCGAGGACGAAACTGGCAATTAGGCTTTGAAGCTGTATGAATGGGTCGCTGCCCTCTACAATTCTGAATTCGGTCTCACCTGTTTTTTCTGTTAACTTTACCTTTAGTTCGGGTTCTACTGGAAGGTTCCAAATTTCTTTTTGAATTGCTTTTATGACTTCTTGGCCGGAGATGCTTTCCTTTAACATTACATCGAGAAGTTTTTCTCTTGACATTTGAAAGTCGCCCGAGAGCGCGTAATCAAGAACGGTGCGAATGTCTTTTGGTTTCGCGTTTGAGATAACTGTTGAAACTATACTTTCATTCACGACTGGAGAAACGAATGCGGTTGATTGTAAAAGGTTGATTGCTCTTCTGCAGTCGCCTTCAGAACCTTCGTAAAGAA
>JAHJUA010000094.1 GCA_018829425.1 Nanobdellota archaeon
ATCAAGAAGAGTGTAACCTACAACGGCGCTAGTCAAAGAGGCACTGTCAACATCTAATTTCTTAATTGAAAACAAGGTAATGTATTGGAAATAGGGTTCATTCAATCCTGTAAGACTAACTAAATTGTTTAAACTCGTGGCATCGGCAAAAGCAGCATCAGAACAATTTGAGGAAGAGCAATCAGTTACCTTAAACAAAAGAGTACTATCTGTAGGCACGCCTCCTTGCCAACTAATGTTATTCCATACAACCGAAGAACCATTACCAAAAACTGGAGAAGTATAATTCCCAGTCAACAGTCCAGAACTTCCATTCAAGAGAATCGCAGTTCCATTGTAAAGAGTATCAGAGAATGTTCCAGAGTTAAGATCTGAAGCTTCAGAAAAAATAGCGAATCCAGTAGGACTTCCACCCCAATAGTAAAGGGCAATAACTGCCAAAGCAACAAGAACCGCAACAACAAGATATGATTTTTCCTTATTCATTTTTCATTAAAAATAAGTCAGCCGAATACGGCAACTCTTTTCTAATCAAACATAAGAATTAATGTTTTAAAAATCTTTTCAGACTAGAGTATATAATAAAATTTATCTTAATTTTATATTCAAGAAAGCTTTTAAATAGATTTCTTATCTTAAAGTTAGAAGCCCTTGTAGCTCAGCCTGGATAGAGCGACTGCCTTCTATGTAAGGAACCAAGGTTCCTTGACAGTCAACCTCCTTTAAAGGAGCGAAGAGAGCAGTAGGTCGCAGGTTCAAATCCTGTCAAGGGCATATCAACCTTGAGGCAATCTTAAGGGAAAGTTTGATAAAGAAAACCGTTAGGTTGTCTTTATGCGGGGATGGCGAAGTGGTCTAACGCGCTCGGCTGCAACCCGGGTATTCGTGGGTTCAAATCCCACTCCTCGCTCTTTGGGATTTATAGAAATCAAACTTCAACACAATCTAAATCTTTTGGAACAGAAACATCTTTGAAAACTTTCTTCGCATCTTTCAAAACAACATCCCTGTTTTTATCATACCTCTCGCTCAAATGAACCAGATAAAGTTTTCCAACCTTCGCGCTCTTCGCAACTCGCGCGGCTTGCTCTGCAGTTAAATGCATATAATTTTTCGCCAACTCATTTAATGAAGAATCAAAAGTCGACTCCATAACAAGAGCGTCGGAATTTTTCACAAAAGGAACAATTTTATCATTAAACACAGTGTCAAGAACAAACGAAACTTTTTTCCCTTTCTCTTCGAAAACTAAATCTTTCGCTTTGTATTTTTTGCCTTCGTGAGTTATGTCTTTTCCATCTTTAAGATTTTTCAAATGAGGTCCATGTCCAAGTTTAAACTTCTTCAACTTTGTCTTATCAATCCTAGTCTTCCCTTTTTCAACAAATGAATAAGCATTGCAAGGCTGAACATGAATCATCTTCTCCGCTTCAAGATAAAAATCTGAGTTCTCAAAAAACTTTCCCGAAACTTCTTTAATTTGAATTTCAAATTCTTGAATTGTTCCAAACGCAGCAAACATTTCATCAAGATGTTTTCTAATTCCACGCGGCCCGTAAATCTCAAGCTTCTTCTTATAACCTGAAGTAGACAAAGTTCTTAACAATCCGGGAAGTCCAAAAGTGTGGTCGCCGTGCCAATGCGTCAAAAGTATTTTTGTAATTTTACACGGATTCAAATGCGCTTTTCTAAATTGAATCTGCGTCCCCTCGCCACAGTCCACCAAAATATTTTCCGCTTTGTAAACTAAAAGAAAAGCTGGATGGTTTCGTTTCTCATCGGGAACCATGCTTCCCGTTCCAAGAAAATGAATTTTCAATTGCTCTGACATGGCTAATGAAAGAAACAGGAGTTTTAATAATTAACTTTTAACATTCTCTTGCCCTTTTCAGTAACTGAATACGAAGGATGATTTTCCAATTTGAACTGATTAATTTCTTCTTCAGTTCTAAGTCCATGATAAATTTTAAGGTCCTTATCTTTATAAGGCTCAAAAGTAATCAATTGAAAATCAATAAGTTTATTCAAAATCTTTTTCACATCATCGTCCGAAAGATTAAATTTTTTATTAATTAAAAGTTCCTTTAAGCCAAGTCCATCACCACACATATCTAAAATCCACTTTTCTTCTTCAGTTAAAATAATATCTTGTGATACCATCTCAAAATAATGAGAAAACAATTAATAAAAGTAACTAATTACTCGTTTTTCTTCAAAGAAGTTGACGCAGGAGAAATGAAAATGATTGTATCTCCTCGCAAGAAAGTCAGACCAAGGTTTCGCTTTATCTCGCCATTTTCCATTTCTTTAATATTGTCGAGAACGAGGTTTATGTGAATGTCGAAAGCGAGAAGTGTTCCCACAAATTGTTTATCCCCTTTTAGGTGTACAAGAATTTCTTTCCCTTTTGAATTGTTCAAAAGATCTAAAGGTCGCTCAATACCGTTAACCATTTTCTTAATATCCAAATTATGGAATATTGTATAACCACAAGACCTGTTTATAAATTCTTCGGTTCATTTTGAATTACAACAGCAAAATAAAACAGAAAGCTATATAAATAAAAATTTACCCAAGAGTATATGAAAAAAGGAAAAAAAATTTCGGGCGGGAAGTACAAAAAAAGCCGTGGGAAGAAACTTCACGAGCTTCCAGGTCAGAGGCGAATAGTTAAACTAGGCGAAGAGAAGAAGAAAACGCAAAGAGAAAGAGGTGGGAAAATGAAAAAGGTACTTCTTCGTTCAAACCTGATAAACATCATATTAGGAAAGAAAAGTCAAAAAGTTGAAATAAAAAATGTTCTTGAGACGCCTTCAAACAGATTCCTCGCACGACAAAATGTTCTTACAAAAGGAACAATAGTTGAAACTGATGCTGGAAAAGTCAAAGTAACCAACAGACCAAGCCAAGAAGGAATTGTCAACGGTGTTTTGGTTTCTGAAAGCAAATAATTCTAAGCAAGATAATCTACAATCAAACCGACTCCTCCTGGCAAATATAATCTCTCGGTAACCGCAACAAGCAGGCAGGCCATTATCTCTCAAAGGTCATCTGGCAATTCATCAATAACTTCACGCCTAATCATGCTACCCATATTTTCCAAACTGCTTACGCCATTGAATTTGGAAACATCGCCATAAATCACTTTTAGATCCAACAAGGTTGCAACCATATCAAAAGAAGGTATTCGAAATATTTAAGTTTATCGTCGAGAACACGATTACTAGACCAGAAACTTTATAAACTCAGGATATTTTTATCTTTTAAACTTTGTGGTCCACCCTAAAGTAATAAAATAAGTCTCTGATTTTGTTAAAAATGTCATCAATAAAAAAATGCCCCGAATGCGACAGTATTCATCTTAATTACGATCCTC